>NZ_JBFAXR010000010.1:0-121319 GCF_040680895.1 Streptomyces sp. NPDC051940
CCCCACCCGCGGCCCGCCGGGGCCGGGGCCCGCCCGGTGTGTACCGGGCGGGCGCCGCCTGTGAGCCGTGGCGCCGGGAGGCGCTACTTCGGCTGCGGCTTGCGGATGGTGAGGTGCAGCTCGCGCAGCCGGGTCTCGTCGACCTCGCTCGGCGCGCCCATCAGCAGGTCCTGCGCGTTGCCGTTGAGCGGGAAGGCGATCGTCTCGCGGATGGAGGGCTCGTCGGCCAGCAGCATCACGATGCGGTCGATGCCCGGCGCGATGCCGCCGTGCGGCGGGGCGCCGAACTTGAACGCGCGCAGCATGCCGCCGAACTCGCGCTCCACGTCCTCGTTGGAGTAGCCCGCGATCTCGAAGGCGCGGTACATGACGTCCGGCTCGTGGTTGCGGATCGCGCCGGAGGACAGCTCGGTGCCGTTGCAGACGATGTCGTACTGCCAGGCGAGGATGTCGAGCGGGTCCTTGGAGTTCAGCGCCTCCAGGCCGCCCTGCGGCATGGAGAACGGGTTGTGCGAGAACTCGATCGCGCCGGTGTCCTCGTTCTTCTCGAACATCGGGAAGTCGACGATCCAGCAGAACCGGAAGACGTCCTCCTCGAACTGGCCCGCGCGCTTGGCGGCCTCGACCCGGACGGCGCCCATGATCTTGGAGACCTCGTCGAACTCGCCGGCGCCGAAGAAGACCGCGTGGCCGGGCTTCAGGCCCAGGCGCTCGGTGAGGACCTTGACGTTCTCCTCGGTGAGGAACTTGGCGATCGGGCCCGTCAGCCCGCCGTCCTCGCCGACGCGGACCCAGGCCAGGCCCTTGGCGCCCTGCTCCACGGCGTAGTCGCCGAGACCGTCGAAGAACTTGCGCGGCTGGTCCTGGACGGACGGCACCGCGAGGGCCCGTACGTGCTTGCCGGCGAACGCCTTGAACTCCGAACCCTCGAAGACGTCGGTGATGTCGACGAGCTCGAGCTGCGCGCGCAGGTCCGGCTTGTCCGAGCCGTACTTCAGCATCGCCTCGCGGAACGGGATCCGCGGGAAGGGGGAGGTGACGTGGCGGCCGTTGCCGAACTCCTCGAAGAGGTCCGTCATGACCTTCTCGATGACCTGGAAGACGTCCTCCTGCTCGACGAAGGACATCTCCATGTCGAGCTGGTAGAACTCGCCCGGCGAGCGGTCGGCGCGGGCGTCCTCGTCGCGGAAGCAGGGGGCGATCTGGAAGTAGCGGTCGAAGCCCGCGATCATCAGCAGCTGCTTGAACTGCTGCGGGGCCTGCGGCAGGGCGTAGAACTTGCCGGCGTGCAGGCGGGAGGGGACGAGGAAGTCGCGGGCGCCCTCGGGGGAGGTGGCCGACAGGATCGGGGTCGCCAGCTCGTTGAAGCCGAGGGACGTCATCTTCTCGCGGATCGCGCGGATCACGGCGGTGCGCAGCATGATGTTGCGGTGCATCCGCTCGCGGCGCAGGTCGAGGAAGCGGTACTCGAGCCGCTTCTCCTCGTTGACGCCGTCGTCGGCGTTGATCGTGAACGGGATCTGGTCGGCGGCGCCCAGCACCTCGACGTCGGTGACCTCGACCTCGACCTCGCCGGTGGGCAGGTCGGGGTTGACGTTCTCGGCGCCGCGGGAGGCGACCTTGCCGTCGACGCGGACGACGGTCTCCTTGGTGAGCTTCGCCAGGGCCTCGTTCGCGGCGCTGCCGGGGCGGGCGACCAGCTGCGTGATGCCGTAGTGGTCGCGGATATCGATGAACAGGATGCCGCCGAGGTCGCGCCGGTTGTGCAGCCAGCCGGAGAGGCGGACGTCGGCGCCGACGTCGCTTGCGCGCAGTTCACCACAGCTGTGGGACCGGTAACGGTGCATCTTGCGTCATCCTGATCATCGAGACGGGATAGGGGATGAGGCGCGCCGCGCCTCACCGGCAGGCCCGCCAGCCGTCAAGCGTACCGGTCGCGGGACCTCGCCCCGATTCGACGGGTCGGGCTCGCCTCGGGCTGCGCCCGGGGTACGGGATGGGCGGCCCGCTCGCCGCGCCCGGCGCCGCCCCGCGCCTCCGGCGCGGGGATCGCCCCCACCCGCACACCACCCGTCACCGCGTCGCCTGGTCACCCCCGGCGCCTGGGGTACGCCCCCGCCCCCACCGGCTGTGCCCGCCGGGGTTGGCCCCGCCAGGCGGGCACGGCCCGGCCCCGGGGGGAGCCCCTCGGGGCCGGGCCCCGGGGGGAGCCCCTCGGACCCAGCACGGCCAGAGGCATGCGGGCGCGCAGGCGGGGCCCCTGGCCGCGGGCCATAGGCCCGCCTGCGGCCCCAGGCGCCGGGCCGTTCCGCGGCAGTCGGTGACGGGTGGTGTGTGGGGGGGAGATCCCCCGCGCCGGAGGCGCGGCAAGCCCGGCGCCGGACACAGGCGCAAACCGACCACCACGTGGGTGGGGCGCCGGCCACGAGGCGCAAACCGGCCACCACGCGCAAACCGTCCTAAAATATGCCAGTGCGCATCGAGGACATCCTCAAAACCGTCGGCACCGGTGTCTGGCGGTGGGACACCGGCTCCGGCGAGGTCCGCCTGGACCAGGAGGCGGCGCGCCTGATCGGGCTGCCGCCCGACCGGACCACCACGACCTCCTCGGATGTGCGCTCCCGCTTCCACGGCATCGACTACGTCGAACTCAGGGGCCTGATGGAGCTCACCCTCAGCGAGGGCACCCTCGCGGAGGCCGTCCTGCGCGTCGTGGACCCCCAGGGAACCGTGCTGCGCAGCGTCCGCAGCCGGATGCGTCCCTCCCCCGCCGACCCCCGGATCCTCCTCGGCACCGTGCAGCAGCTGGTCGAACCGCTGCCCGGCGCCGTCGCCGGAACGTCCCCGCCGTCCCCGCTGACCAGCGACTGGCGGCTGTCCCGCGAGGCGTTCCTGCTCGACGCCGGCCGCGCGCTGGCGGAGGCGAGGTCCACCGACGAGGTGCTGCGCGTGGCCGCGTCGCTGGCGATGCCCGGTTTCTCCCCCGACGGGATGGCGGTCTTCGGGGTGGAGGGCGACAGCCTGAGCGTGATCGGCCACCACGGCTACAGCAAGGACGACGAGCAGCCGTTCCTCCGTATCCCCCTGGACTCCGACTACCCGGGCGCCGTCGCCATCCGCACCGGCCGCGCCATCTACATCCCGAGCCCCGCGGAGTACGAGCGCCGCTTCCCCGAGGCGTGGCGGCTGGCGAGCCAGCTGGGCCGGCGCTCCTGGGCGTACCTCCCGCTGACCGTCGGCGGGAAGACGACCGGCGCCTGGATGGCGGCGTTCTCCCATGCGGCGCCCTTCACGCCGTACGAGCGCTCCGTGCTCACCACCGTGGCGCGCATGCTGGCCGCCGCGCTCTCCCGCGCGCATGTCCACGAGTCGGAGCGCGAGCTGTCGGCCGGCCTGCAGCGCACGATGATGCCCGCCACCACCCCCGACATCCCGGGCCTGGAGGTGGCCGCCCGCTATGTGCCCACGGGCGGCGGCCTGGACATCGGCGGCGACTGGTACGACGTGATCGCCCTGCCCAGCGGGAACACGGCCCTGGTCATCGGCGACGTCCAGGGCCACGACGTACGGGCCGCGGGCCTGATGAGCCAGCTGCGGATCGCGGTGCGCGCGTACGCCGCCGAGGGCCACCACCCGGACGCGGTGCTGGCCCGGGCCTCGCGCTTCCTGTACGGCATCAACCAGAACGACGCCGAGGACGACGACGGCCGGTTCGCCACCTGCCTGTATCTGGAGGCCGACCCGGCGGACGGCAGGCTCACCATCGCCCGGGCCGGCCACCTCGACCCGGCGACCGGGCTCGGCGACGGCACCATGGTGATCCGGCCGACCGACGGCGGGCTGCCGCTGGGCATCGTCCCGGACCCCGACTATCCGGTCACCGAGCTGCAGCTGGAGTACGGGGAGACCCTGCTGCTGTGCTCGGACGGCCTGATCGAGACCGGCGGCCACGACATCGACACCGGCCGCGACCGGATCCGGGACGTCTTCGCCGCCCACGCGAACACGGACCTGGAGAACATCGCCGACGCCATGATCGACGCGGTGAGCGGCGTACACGCCCACGAGATCCCCGGCCCGCACGCCGAGCGCCGCGAGGACGACATCGCGCTGATCCTGCTCGCCCGCGACGGCGCCCTGGCGGTCCCCGTCGAGGAGCTCGGCGGCCGGCACATGCACCTCACGGTGTCGCAGGCCGAGCAGCAGCGGGTCGCCGACGCCCGCCACGAGCTGCGGTCGCTGCTGCACGACTGGACCGCGCCGGACCAGGTCGACTCGGCCGAGCTGGTGCTCTCCGAGCTGATCGCGAACGTCCTGGTGCACACCGAGGGCGACGCCCGCGTCCGCGCCGATACCTCCGGCCCCGCGGGCGGCCGCACGCTGCGGGTCGAGGTCGCCGACGGCGACGACGAGCTCCCGCACCGCCGCCACCCCGGCGAACTGGCCTCCTCCGGCCGCGGCGTACTGCTGCTGGAGGCGCTGTCCGGGGCGTGGGGGGTGGAGCCGCAGGGGGACGGGAAGTCGATCTGGTTCGAGGTGTACGAGGAGCAGGGCCCCGGCTGAGCGGGCATCCCGGGCCCGTGTTCGACAAATCCGGGGCGGTCGACAATCATCAAGGCCGAAGCGCTGAATGATCGTTAAGCGAGACTGAATGCCGGGGCGGGGCAGGCCGGCCGCGTCACCCGACGCGGACCGGCCGCACGGCGCACGGCGCAGGTCGTACGGGAGGGGAGGGGCCGTGGAGCGGCACGAGATCGAGACGTTCCTCACCCTCAGCGAGGAGCTGCACTTCGGCCGCACCGCGCAGCGGCTGCGGCTGTCCCCGGCCCGGGTGACCCAGATCGTCCAGAAGCTGGAACGCCGCTTCGGGGCACCCCTGTTCACCCGCACCAGCCGCGCGGTGGCGCTGACCGACCTCGGCCGGCGGCTCGGCGACGAGCTGCGGCCGCACCACGAGGCCATCGAGGCCGCCGTCCGGCGGGCGGTCGACGCCGGCCGCGGCGTCAGCGGCGCGCTGCGGCTGGCGTTCCTCGGCCCGGCCACGGGCCAGCTGCTGGTGACGCTCGCGGACACCTTCCACGCCCGCCACCCCGAGGCCGAGGCGCGGCTGGTCCTGGAGGCCGAGATCGGCGACCCGCTGCGGCCGCTGCGCGACGGCCGGGTCGACATGATGGCCATCCATCTGCCCGTACGCGAGCCGGATCTGAAGGTCGGGCCGGTGCTCATGCGCGAGTCGCGGTGCATGGTGGTGCCCGCGGCCCATCCGCTGGCGTCCCGGGAGTCGGTGACGGTGGAGGACCTGGCGGGGGAGGACGTGGTCGTGGCGGGCAGCGCCGTCCCCGACTACTGGCTCGCGCACTGGATCCCGGACCGGACGCCGTCCGGCCGGCCCGTCCGGGTCGCCCATCGCGTGGCCACCTTCCAGGCGGGTCTGGCCCTGATCGCGGCGGGCAAGGGGATCGGCATCGCGGTCGACCAGATCTCGCGCTACTTCCAGCGGCCGGGCGTCGCCTTCGTGCCGGTGACCGGTGCCCCCGAGGACGAACTGGCGCTGGTGTGGCCCGCGGACCGGGAGTCGGAGCTGGTCCGCGCCTTCGCCCGGACCGCCGAGGAGTTCGGCACCGCCCGCCTCGACGACGTCGTTAAGCCCGGCTGAACGGCCCTTTCCCAGTTCGTCATTGCCGCGCCTGCCGCCCCGCGAAGATCCTGGTCGGGTCGGGCCGGACCGCCCGCGCACCCGGCGGACAGGACGGAGCCATGCCCTCGACCCACGCGGACCCGGCCACGCCGCCCCGGGCCCGGCGCGCACTCGCCCTGGCCCGGTCGCTGCCGGCGGCCGTCGCGCTCACCGCCGCGTACACCTGGCACTTCGCCTCGCCGGCGTACGCGATGGGCCGCCAGGGGCTGGCGGCCCTGGTGGCCCATGCGATCGCGCGCTTCCTGCCGGTGTGACGGCCCGCGTCGCGGCGTTCGGCGGGCGCTCAGTCCTCCGGACCCGCCTCGGTCATCCCGTGCACGGCCGGGATCGTGCCGAGCCGGCCCTTCTGGAAGTCGTCGAACGCCTGCTGGAGCTCCTCGCGGGTGTTCATCACGAACGGCCCGTAGTGCGCCATCGGCTCCCGGATCGGCTGCCCGCCGAGGAGGACGACCTCCAGGTCCGGGGTGTGCGAGTCCTGCTTCTCGTCCGCGCGCACGGTCAGCGAGGAGCCCGTACCGAAGACGGCCGTCTGCCCCACCTGGACCGGCCGCCGGTCCGTACCGACGGAGCCGCGCCCGGCCAGCACGTACGCGAGGGCGTTGAAGTCCTCGCGCCACGGCAGGGTCAGCTCCGCGCCCGGCGCCAGCGTGGCGTGGATCATCGTGATCGGCGTGTGCGTGATGCCGGGGCCCTGGTGGCCGTCCAGCTCGCCGGCGATGACCCGGAGCAGCGCGCCGCCGTCGGGGGACGTCAGCAGCTGGACCGTACCGCCGCGGATGTCCTGGTAGCGCGGGGCCATCATCTTGTCCTTGGCGGGCAGGTTCACCCACAGCTGGAGCCCGTGGAAGAGACCGCCGGACACCACCAGGTGCTCCGGCGGCGCCTCGATGTGCAGCAGGCCGGAGCCGGCCGTCATCCACTGGGTGTCGCCGTTGGTGATGGTGCCGCCACCGCCGTTGGAGTCCTGGTGGTCGAAGATGCCGTCGATGATGTACGTGACGGTCTCGAAGCCGCGGTGGGGGTGCCAGGGGGTGCCCTTGGGCTCACCGGGCGCGTAGTCCACCTCTCCCATCTGGTCCATCATGATGAACGGGTCCAGATAGCGGTAGTTGATCCCGGCGAACGCCCGCCGGACGGGGAAGCCCTCGCCCTCGAAGCCGCTCGGCGCGGTCGTCACGGCCAGCACGGGCCGGGCCACGGCGTCCGCGGCCGCGACCACCTTGGGCAGGTGCAGCGGGTTCTCGACGGTTACAGCAGGCATGGGGACCTCCTCGGGTTCTCCAACCAGGTTAGTTGAACTCACAACAACCTGCAATCGGGGCCCATTCCCGCCCCGCCTGACCTGCTCTAACGCCGGTCAGCCGAGATTGATGTGGTACGCCTTGCGCAGCGTCTCGTGCACCGTCCAGGTCGTCCGGTCCCCGGCCCGCAGCACGGCCGCGTCACCGGGCCCCACCTCGAGCACCCCGCCCCCCTCGACCTCGACGGTGGCCCGCCCGCTGACCACGACGAACAGCTCGTCGGCCTCCGTGTCGGTGACCACCCCGGGCGTGATCTGCCAGACCCCGCGTATCTGCCGGCCGTCCGCCGACTCCCAGACCACCTTCCCGGTGACCTCGGGACTCCCCGACACGATCTGCCCGGGGTCGAGCGGCTCCGGCTCCAGCTCCGCGTCGGGAACATGCAGGGCGAAGGAGGCGGGGGCGGTGGTCATGGCGAACCTCTCGTGGTGCGTCGTACCGATGAATCCGTCGCTCACATTCAACCAAGAGCACGAAATCCGTGGCAATGGCTGCTCTCGGTTACGGATATCGCAGCTCGTTACCCCGTCGTAAGCCCGGACTCCGGTGATCCGGGGCGGATGGCAAGCTTGAGGGCATGAACGATGCCGCCCCGGCGCCCGTGCCCACCCCCGCGCCCGCCTCCCGCCGTGCCCGTGTCCGCGCTCCCGAGCTGGTCGGCAAGGGCGGCTGGCTCAACACGGGAGGCAAGGAGCTCACCCTCGCCGACCTGCGGGGCAAGATCGCGGTTCTCGATTTCTGGACCTTCTGCTGCATCAACTGCCTGCACGTCCTCGACGAGCTCCGCGAGCTCGAGGAGAAGCACCGCGACACCGTGGTGATCGTCGGCGTGCACTCGCCGAAGTTCGTGCACGAGGCCGAGCACCAGGCCGTGGTCGACGCCGTGGAGCGGTACGGCGTGGAGCACCCGGTGCTGGACGACCCGGAGCTGGCGACCTGGAAGCAGTACGCCGTACGGGCCTGGCCCACGCTCGTGGTCATCGACCCCGAGGGCTACGTCGTCGCCCAGCACGCCGGCGAGGGCCACGCGCACGCCATCGAGGCGCTGGTCGGGGAGCTGGAGGCCGAGCACGAGGCGAAGGGCACGCTGCGCCGGGGCGACGGCCCGTACGTACCGCCGGAGCCGCAGGCCACCGACCTGCGCTTCCCGGGCAAGGCGCTGCTGCTGCCGTCGGGCAACCTGCTGGTCTCCGACACCACCCGGCACCAGCTGGTGGAGTTCGCGGCGGACGGCGAGACGGTCGTACGCCGGATCGGCACCGGCGCGCGCGGGCTGGTGGACGGGGTACGGCCCCAGTTCAGCGAGCCGCAGGGGCTGGCCCTGCTGCCGGACGGCGCGGTCGTCGTCGCGGACACCGTGAACCACGCGCTGCGCCGGCTGGACCTGGCGACCGGCGAGGTGACGACGGTCGCGGGCACCGGTCGGCAGTGGTGGCAGGGGTCGCCGGTGTCCGGTCCGGCGCGCGAGGTGGACCTGTCGTCGCCGTGGGACGTGGCGTGGTTCGACGGCAGGGTGTGGATCGCGATGGCCGGCGTCCACCAGCTGTGGACGTACGACCCGCGGGCCGGGGTCGTCGAGGCGGCGGCCGGCACCACCAACGAGGGCCTGGTCGACGGCCCGGCGGCCGAGGCGTGGTTCGCCCAGCCGTCCGGGCTGGCGGCGGCCGGCGACCGGCTGTGGATCGCGGACTCCGAGACCTCCGCCGTGCGCTGGCTGGACCTGGACGGCGTGGTGCACACGGCCGTGGGCACGGGCCTGTTCGACTTCGGCCACCGGGACGGCGCCGCGGAGCAGGCGCTGCTGCAGCATCCGCTGGGGGTGACGGCGCTGCCCGACGGCTCGGTCGCCGTCTGCGACACGTACAACCACGCGCTGCGCCGGTACGACCCCGCCTCGGGCGAGGTCACGACGCTGGCCACCGATCTGCGGGAGCCGTCGGACGCGGTGCTCGTCGGGGACCACGTGGTGGTCGTCGAGTCGGCCCGGCACCGGCTGACCCGGCTGCGGCTGCCGGAGTCGGCCGTACGCGTGGAGTCGGTGGCGCACCGCACGCAGCGGGCGGCGACCGAGGTGGCGCCGGGCGGGCTGCGGCTGGACGTGGTGTTCCAGGCCCCGGCGGGGCAGAAGCTCGACGAGCGCTACGGGCCGTCGACGCGCCTGCTCGTCAGCTCGACGCCGCCGGAGCTGCTGGCCTCCGGCGCGGGCACGGGCACGGACCTCTTCCGGGACCTGGTGCTGGCGGACGGGGTGACGGAGGGCGTGCTGCACGTGTCGGCGATGGCGGCGTCGTGCGACGACGACCCGTCGGTGGAGTACCCGGCGTGCCATGTGCACCAGCAGGACTGGGGGGTGCCGGTGTCCGTGGTGGCCGGGGGGACGGGGCGGCTGGGGCTGGTGCTGGCGGGGATGGATGAGGGGTGACGGGGGGCGCGTGACGGGGGGCGTGACGGGGGCGTGACTGGGCGCGTGTGACCGGGCGCGTGTCGGCGGGTCAGTCCGCCGGCAGTCCGAACCACCGCAGCAGCACCGGCCGCGCTCCCGGCTCCGCGTCCTCCGGGCCGTACGCGTAGCGGGCCAGCAGCTCCAGATAGTCGTCGTGGAAGGCGTCCAGCTGCTCCTTGGTGAGATGGCTGAGTCCGCGTGAGCCGCGCATCCAGCCGGGCTCTCCCTGCTCGGTGAAGCGCCGCGCCAGCTGGATGTCCTCCTCCAGCCGCATCCGGCCCAGCTCGTCGGCGACGGCCTGCTCGGCGGGCGTCATCTCCTCCTCCGGCGGCCGCCGGATGTCCAGCCCCCGTACGCCGCGCCACCAGCGCTCGCGGCCGGCCGAGCGCTCGGGGATGTCCTCGATCAGGCCGCCGCGCTCCAGCATGCGCAGGTGGTAGCTGAGCGTGCCCGTGTTCTCCCCCAGGGCCGAGGCCAGGGTCGTCGATGTCGCCGGGCCGTGTACGCCGAGATGGCGCACGATGCGCAGCCGGAGGGGATGCGCCAGGGCCTTGAGTGCCTCGGGGCTGGTGACCGTACGCCGTTCCTGCGTCATGGGCTCATTCTAGCCGAGCGGCAGAGATTTCTCTGCAGAGCTTCCTCTGCAGAGAAATCTCTGCAATGATGGAGTCCGGCCCAGGGAGTTCCGGGGAGTTCGGCGAGTTCCCGGCAAGGAGAGGTGTGAGTGACATGAATCAGCGACGACGCGTACGGGTACGGGCCGCGTGGCGGCAGGCGACGGCCGCCACGGGCGCGGCGCTGCTGGCCGCCCTGACCCTGGGCGCCGCCCCCGCGGCGGCCGCGGAGTCCCCGGAGTTCGACTTCGACGCCTGCCCCGCCCTCGCCGAACTGCCCGCGGACGCCGATCCGGGCACCTGGCGCTGCGAGGTCATGCACGCCACGGGCCAGCTGCGGATCGGCCGGGTCACGGCCCGGATCTCGGAGCCGATGGAGGTGGTCTTCGCGGAGGGCCGGGTGAACGGCGAGTTCCGTCAGGTCTTCGGGCGGCTCTCGTCCCCGCCGATACGGGTGGACGGCGCGCCACTGACGCTCACCCCGCGGTACGCGGGGTACTCCGACTTCCAGGGGAACGACGAGCGGCGCGGCGAACTGGCCGTGTCCTTCGGCCTGCGCGCCGGCTCGCTGCTTCCCGCGGGGTGCGCGATAGGGGCCCCGGACGGGGGCATCCTCTTCACGCTCAAGGACACGGCACCCACCCGCGTCATATCCACGAACCCGCTCACGGTCACGTTCGCCGCCGCGGACACGGCGTTCGCGGCGCCGGGGACGACGGACTGCGGCCGCCTCACCCCGGCGCTGGACGCCGCGCTGGGCCTGCCGGCGCCGTCCGGCTCGAACGCGCTGGAGCTGTCGGCGACGGTGGGCATCCGGCCCTACGCCCGGTAACGGGGGAGGCATCCGGCCCTACGCCCGGTAGGGGCACACGGGGCGTGGGCCGGCCCGCGGGCCGCCCGCCGCCCCCGCGGGTCAGCCCTCCATGAAGGCCACCAGCGCGTCCGTGAGGTACGCCGGGTCGTCCGCGCCGCACATCTCCCGGGCGGAGTGCATGGACAGGATGGCGACGCCGATGTCGACCGTCGCGATCCCGTGGCGCGCGGCCGTGATCGGGCCGATGGTCGTCCCGCAGGGCATGGCGTTGTTGGATACGAAGCTCTGCCAGGGCACGCCGGCACGCTCGCACGCGGCCGCGAAGACCGCGCGTCCGGCGCCGTCGGTGGCGTAGCGCTGGTTGACGTTGACCTTCAGGATGGGGCCGCCGTTCGGCACCGGATGGTGGCCCGGCTCGTGCCGCTCGGCGTAGTTGGGGTGGACGGCGTGGCCCGTGTCCGAGGAGAGGCAGACCGAGCCGGCCAGCGCCCGGGCGGCGTCCTCGAAGGTCCCGCCGCGGGCGAGGGCGGAGCGCTGCAGCACGTTGCCCAGCAGCGGCCCCTCCGCGCCCGTGTCGGACTGGCTGCCGTTCTCCTCGTGGTCGAAGGCCGCGAGGACGGGGATGCAGTCCAGCGGCTCGTCGCCGGTGGCGACCGTGGCCAGCGCGACCGTGCCGGCGTGCACGGACAACAGGTTGTCCATCCGCGGGCCGACGACCAGCTCGCGGTCGCGGCCCAGATACGCGGGTGCCTCCACGCTGTGCACCATCAGGTCCCAGCCCACGACGTCCGCGGCCGGCACCCCGGCCTCCGCGGCGACGAACGCGATCAGATCACCCTCGGCGACCTCGCCCAGCCCCCACACGGGCGTCATGTGGCGCTGCTTGTCGAGCTTGAGCCCGTCCATGTTGACCGACCGGTCCAGATGCACGGCCAGCTGCGGCACCCGCAGCAGCGGCCGGTCGACGCAGACCAGCTTCGTCGACCCGTCCCGCAGCGTGAGCCGGCCGCTGAGGCCGAGGTCGCGGTCCAGCCAGGTGTTGAGCAGCGTCCCGCCGTAGATCTCGACGGCGATCTGCCGCCAGCCGTGCGACCCGGTGTCCGGGTGGGGCTTGACCCGGAGGTTGGGGGAGTCGGTGTGCGCGCCCACGATCCGGTACGGCGTGGCAGGGGTGGCGCCCTCGGGCACGTACCACGCGATGATCGCCCCGCCGCGGGTCACGTACCGCCCCCCAGCGGTGCCGTCCCAGGCGTCCGTCTCCTCGACCTGCCGGAAACCGGCCTTCTCCAGCCGCTCGGCGGCACCCACCACCGCGTGGTACGGCGAGGGGCTCGCGGCCAGGAAGGACATCAGGTCGTCGGTGTGGCCACGATCGAAGCGGCGGCCGGGGGGGTGAGGGCTCATGGACTCCAGCATATGGAGCGCCGGGGGCAACGGCGCCCGCCCCCCGTGCACTGGCCACCGGACTTACCGGGCAAGTCGGCCGCCGGGCTGAACTTGCGTATCGGGCGGGCGTGGGTTATGGGGCGACACGTTCCTTCTGTGGCTATCTGATCTTCGGAAGCCGGGCCCGCCCCGCGCGGGTCCCGGTCGTCGATGCGCTTCGAAGGAGCCCGTCCCCATGCGCCGATTCACCCTCCCGGCGGGCATCGCGGCAACGGCCACACTGATGGCCGTCGTCCCGTTGTCCGCGGCCGCCGCTGCCGCCTCCCAGCCCCCCGATCCGGACAAACCCTGGGTGCTGCGCAGCCGCACCCTCGAGATCACGGACGCCGACTACGACTGGCTCTGTGAGAACCGTGATCCGGGGACGCCCCGCCGGCACACCTTCGCCCTCTTCCCCCCGGATGTGCTCGTCACGGCCGAGCAGACCCAGCTCAGCGCGGAGGGGCCCGACGGGGACACGATCCTGTGGAGCGGGGAGGGCGTCGAACGGCGCGACGACCGGGTGACCCTGGCCGTCAGCGGCGCCTGCGACAGCGGCCCGGTGTCGGTCGACGGACATGTGACGCTGCCCGACCGGTGGTACGAGCTGAGCTCGCCGGAGCCGGACACCCTGCGGATCGACGAGGTCGACCCGGAGCTGCTGCCGAAGCCGGTCCTGGACCCGTTCGAGGGCAACACCAGCCCGCCGCCGGAGGACACCTACGTACCGCCCGACGGCGAGGGCGAGACGACGGATCCCGCGGGCGGGACGGAGCCGGGGGGACCGGCGGAACCCGGGCAGCCCTCCGCGTTCACCCCGCCCGCCTGCGACAACCTCCCCACGCCCCCTCCCCCCGGCCTCCCGCCCGGCCGGCCCGTCTGCGTCATCCCGGCCACCGCACACGCGTCCCCCGCCACGCGCGCCGCTTCGAGGAGGCTGGAGCCCAACTCCCCCGCCGTCATCGACGTCGTCGTCGGCTACAGCCCCAAGGCCCTCGCCGAGGTCGGCGGCCAGGAGGGGATGCAGTCCCGGCTCGCGCTCATCGAGTCGCGGATGAACCAGGGGCTGGCCGCCACCGGCGTCCCCGCCAGCGTCGACATCGTCCACAGCTACGCCTTCGCGTACACCGGCGACGAGATCGCCTCGGCCATGCTCAGCAAGGTCCAGAACCCCGCCGACCCCACCCTGGGCAGACAGGCCGCCCAGCTGCGCGACAAGTACGCCGCCGATCTGGTCGCCCTGCTCATCCGGGTCCCGGACGGCTACAGCAGCGGTCAGGGCAGCCTGCCGGTCTCCGGCGCGTCGGCGCAGACCTCCGAGTACGCCTGGTCGGCCACGGACATCCGCACCACCACGTGGTGGAACAACTGGAACCACGAGCTGGGCCACAACTTCGGCCTCTGGCACGACCGCGCCACCCTGGCCAACCAGGGGATCCCGCCGCAGTACCAGCCCCCGCTGAAGACCGGCTGGATCACGACGGACAAGCAGTACTTCACGACCATGGCCTACTCCACCTCCTGCAGGCCGCTGACCTGCTCGGCGGTCAACCAGTACGCCGACCCCGCGCACAGCTATCTGGGCCGCCCCCTGGGCGACGCGAACAACAACCAGGTGCCCGAGCTGCTCCGCGCCCTTCCCTACATCGCCGACTACCGGGTCCGGCCGGCCGACCCCACGACGTACGCGCTGCAGCTGCTGGCGTCGCCGACGGCGGGCGGCCGGCTCGAGCCGGGGACGTTCGGCCCGTACGCCGAGGACACCGAGGTCACGGTGCGTGCCGTGCCCGCCGCGGGGTACGTGTTCGCCGGCTGGTCGCTGGACGGGGTCGCGCAGCCGGTCCGCGATCCGCGGTTCACGGTGCGGATGGCGGCGGACCACACGCTCGAGGCCCGCTTCACCGTGTCGCCCACCCCCCGGTACAAGCTGACGGTGGGCCCGGTCACGCCGGCCCGTTCCGGTGCGCTGCGGCTGGTCCCGGCGGGGAGCACCTTCGCCAAGGGCACCAGGATCACGATGACGGCCACACCCGCCAAGGGCTACGTCTTCAGGAACTGGCTGGTGGACCGCAAGGCGGCGGGCACCGGCACCAGTCTCAGCCTGGTGATGAACGCGGCCCACCACGTCCAGGCGGTGTTCGCGAAGCCGCCGGTCAAGGTGAAGCTGACCACCTCGGTCTGGCCGGTCAAGGGGGGCAGGGTCGTACCGGCCAAGGCGGGCCCGTACGCGAAGGGCACGAAGATCAAGGTGACGGCCAGGCCGGCGACGGGGTACCGGATCATCGGCTGGAAGCTCGACGGGAAGTCGCTGAAGACAAGGAACACGTCGGTCACCGTGACGATGGACAAGGCGCACAAGGTGTCCGCGGTCTTCGGCAGACGCTGAGCGCACCGCGGCCTGTACGCACCGGGGCCCGCCCACCGATCGTCGGTGGGCGGGCCCCGGTGTGTCAGTGGTGTCCGCGCGCCAGGCGTTCCGGGCGCGACGGGCGGATCAGAACGCCGCCTCGTCCAGCTCCATCAGGTCCAGGCCCACGCCCTCGGCGATGGCGCGCTGGGTGGCGACGCCCGGCAGGACGTTGTCCGCGAAGAACCGCGCCGCCGCGATCTTGCCCTGGTAGAACGGCACGTCCTTGGCGGAGGCGTGCGGCAGCTTCTCGGCGGCCACGGCCGCGCCCTTGAGCAGCAGGTAGCCGACGACGACGTCACCGGAGGCCATGAGCAGCCGGGTGGTGTTCAGGCCCACCTTGTAGATGCTCTTGACGTCCTGCTCGGTGGCCGCGAGGTCGGTCAGCATCAGGCCGACGATGGCCTCCAGCTCCACGGCCGCCTTGGCCAGCTGGTCGCGGGCGCCGGACAGCTCCTCGCCGCCCACCCCGAGCGCCAGGAACTTCTTGATCTCCTCGCTGACGGCGGTGAGCGCCTGCCCCTGGTTGCGGACGATCTTCCGGAAGAAGAAGTCCTGGCCCTGGATGGCGGTGGTGCCCTCGTACAGCGTGTCGATCTTGGCGTCCCGGATGTACTGCTCGACCGGGTACTCCTGCAGATAGCCGGAGCCGCCGAAGGTCTGCAGGGAGCGGGCCAGCTGCTCGTACGACTTCTCCGAGCCGTAGCCCTTGACGATGGGGAGCAGCAGGTCGTTCAGCGCGTGCTCGGCGGAGGCGTCCTCGCCGGCGGCCTCCTTGGCGGCGATCGCGTCCTGCACCGACGCGGTGTGCAGCACCAGGGCGCGCATGCCCTCGACGTACGCCTTCTGCTGCATCAGCTCGCGGCGGACGTCCGGGTGGTGGGTGATCGACACCCGCGGCGCGGCCTTGTCCGTGAACTGGGCCAGGTCCGGGCCCTGCACGCGCTCCTTGGCGTACTCCAGGGCGTTGAGGTAGCCCGTGGACAGGGTGGCGATGGCCTTCGTACCGACCATCATCCGGGCGAACTCGATGATCCGGAACATCTGCCGGATGCCGTCGTGCCGGTCGCCGATCAGCCAGCCCTTGGCGGGGTGGCGGTCGCCGAAGGTCATCTCGCAGGTGTTGGACGCCTTCAGGCCCATCTTGTGCTCGACGTTCGTGGCGTAGACGCCGTTGCGCTCGCCCAGCTCGCCGGTCTCGAAGTCGAAGAGGAACTTCGGGACCAGGAAGAGGGACAGGCCCTTGGTGCCGGGGCCGGCGCCCTCGGGGCGGGCGAGGACGTAGTGGAGGATGTTCTCCTCCATGTCGTGCTCACCGGACGTGATGAAGCGCTTCACGCCCTCGATGTGCCACGAGCCGTCCTCCTGGTGGACCGCCTTGGTACGGCCGGCGCCCACGTCCGAGCCGGCGTCCGGCTCGGTGAGGACCATGGTGGAGCCCCAGCGCTTCTCGACGGCGACGGTCGCGATGTGCCGCTGCTGCTCGGTGCCCTCCTCGTGCAGGATGCGGGCGAAGGCGGGGCCGGAGGAGTACATCCAGATCGCCGGGTTCGAGCCGAGGATCAGCTCCGCGTACGACCAGATCAGGGACGGCGGGGCGGTGGTGCCGCCGATCTCCTCGGGCAGGCCGAGGCGCCAGTACTCGGAGTCCATGAAGGCCTGGTAGCTCTTCTTGAAGGATGCCGGGACCGGCGCGGTGTTCGTCTCGGGGTCGAAGACCGGCGGGTTGCGGTCGGCGTCGGCGAAGGACTCGGCGAGGTCGTTCTCGGCGAGGCGGGCGATCTCCGAGAGCACGCTCCTGGCGGTCTCGACGTCCATCTCCTCGAAGGGGCCCGTGCCGTACAGGCTGTCGCGGCCCAGCACCTCGAAGAGGTTGAACTCGATGTCCCGGAGATTCGACTTGTAGTGGCCCATTCCGGCAGCTCCTGCATCAGGCAAAAAGGGATCAGCGACCATCCATGATGCTACCCGCTGGTAACAAACCGCAACCCTTGACAGCGATGACATTGCTCCGCTTGGGGTGATCCGTCCCACGCTCCGTCCCACGCCCCGGCCCACGCTCCGGCCCTCCGCCGCCCCGCCGCCGGGTCCCGCCCACGCCCCGACCCCCCTGCCTCGGTACCCCCGGTACGCTCTAAGGCATGTACGGCTACGACCAGAACGCGGGCCTCGGCCAGCCCCACGGGGGGCACCCGGGGTACGCGACCCCGCAGCCGCCGCCGTACCCGGGCGCCCACGCCGCGCCCGGCGACCCCGGCGGCTATGCCCAGGCGCCGCTGTACCCGGAGCCCTCGCCGCCCTCGCTCGCCGAGGCCGTGAAGGCGTTCACGGCCGGATCCCTCACCGCCGAGGACTTCCAGCAGATCTTCGCCACCTCCAAGATCTACTGCCCCCGCGGCGACAACCCCGGCTTCCTCGCCCTGCACAACACCCAGCAGCCGGTCATCCCCCTGTTCACCTCCCTGAAGGAGCTGCGCCGCTACGCCGGCCGCGAGTCGAAGCACTTCACGGTGACGGGCGCGGAGGTGCTGGACCTGCTGCCGACGGGCTACGGCTTCGTGCTGGACATGGAGGGCGAGCACCGGATGGTGGTGGACGCGAAGGCGGTCGAGGAGATGGTCGACTTCGCCATGCGGCGGATGTACGGCTAGCCCCGACTGGGCGTGCGGGTCGGCCTCGAACCCGTGAGACTCGCCGTATGAAATACCTCGTACGCGAGAAGTACCTCGACATCGGCGACGACTCCTGGATCGAGGACGAGAACGGCGACCGCGCCTTCTACCTCGACGGCAAGGTGCTGCGCGTGCGCGACACCTTCCAGCTGAAGGACGCGTCCGGCCAGGTCCTCCTGACCGTCAAGCAGAAGCTCGTCGCCCTGCGCCCGTCGATGACCCTGGAGCGCGACGGCGAGACGGTCTGCACGATCAGCAAGAAGCGCCTGAAGCTCCTGCGCGAGCGCTACTGGGCCGAACTGGCCACCGGCGAGAAGCTCGACGTCTACGGCAACATCATCGACAAGGAGTTCGACATCGAGTACGAGGGCGAACGCCTCGCCCGCGTCTCCCGCAAGTGGTTCCGCCTGCGGGACACCTACGCCGTCGACATCGAACGCGAGGACGCGGACGCGGCGATGCTCCTGGGCGTCGCGATCGCGGTGGACCGACTGGAGGCCAGACTCATGGCGAAGGCCGCGGACGGGTGAGGGCGTCCCGGGTCAACTCCGCCCGGCATGGGGACGGATGCGTACGAGTGGCATCCCTGCCCCAGGCGTCCGGCATTCGCCCAGCTCAGCATTTATAAGGCAGTATGGGCACCCCACAGGCTCCTACGCAGAGGGCGACATCCACGTGAACCGGAGTAGCGGCATATCGCTCCATGCGAGACCTGGAGCCATCGTGCTGGCGGCGCTGACGGTGGTGATCGGCCTGTGTGTGGTCGCCTTCGACCCGTGGGAGTCCGCGTCCTCCACCTCCGGGTCCTCGACAACCCTGGCCACCGAGGACACGCCCCAGCTCGCGGCCTGGCACACGTCGGCACCCTACGTTTTCGTCACCGATCCCAAGACCCCTGATCTCGTCGAGGTGTTGGAGGCCACGGGGCAGAAGGCCTTCACCCTGGCCTTCGTTCGCGCTCCCGCCTCGGGAGGGTGCACGCCCACCTGGGGCGGCACCGATCCGGTGAGCAAGGACACCCGGGTGGCCGCGGTCATCCGCGAGTTGCGCGCCCACGGCGGCGATGTGGCCGTCTCGTTCGGCGGCGGCGCGGGAACCGCGCTCGGCCTGGAGTGCGACAGCCCGCAGGCCACCGCCGACGCGTACCAGACGGTCCTGGACAAGTACGGGATCCAGGTGGTCGACCTCGACATCGAGCGGACGGTGAGCCAGAACCCCGCGGCGGTCGCCAACGAGATCGGGGCCGCGCGGATTCTCCAGCGGGAGAACCCCGGCCTCGTGGTCACGCTCACCGTCCCCGGCACCGCCACCGGGGTCGACGCCCTCGGTGAGCGCACCCTCACTCGGGCCAGGGACGAAGGGCTCGAGGTCGCCGCCTACACGCTCATGCCCTTCGACGGCGAGTTCCGCGGGGCAGCCGCACAGCAGGCGGCGCTGAAGGGCTTCAACCGCCAGCTGCGGACGCTCTTCGGATGGAGCGCCGAAGAGGCCTGGCGGCATACGGGAATCTCACAGATGAACGGCCTGACAGATCTCGGCGAGTACTTCTCCGAGGTGGACTTCGCGAGCAATCTGATCTTCGCGAAGTCGCACCACATGGCGCGGTTCACCTTCTGGTCGCTGAACCGGGACCGCCAGTGCACTCCGGCGGACAACAACATGCAGCTCTCGACCGAGTGCAGCTCGATAGCCCAGAGCGCCTACGCGTTCACCCGGTACAGCACCGATTTCGCGAAGTGGGCGGCAGCCCGCTAGAGGCAGCGGGTGGCAGGCGCCTCCTCCCGACCCCGTGCGGACCTCCCGACCTGGGGAGATGAGCCGGGCCCCTGCTATCGTGCGCCGATGTCTACGATCAAACAGTTCCAGGTGACCTTCGACTGCGCGGAGCCCGCGCGCCTGGCCGCCTTCTGGTGCGAGGTGCTGGGGTACGTCGTACCGGCGGTCCCGGAGGGCTTTGCCACGTGGGACGAGTACCACCGCACGCTGCCGCCCGAGGACGAGATCTACTTCGGGTGCACTGATCCCTCGGGTATGGCCCCGCGCCTGCTCTTCCAGCGAGTTCCCGAAGGCAAGGTCGTCAAGAACCGGGTGCATCTCGATGTGCGGGCCGGCACCGGGCTCGTGGGTGAGGAGCGCCTGGCCACCCTCGAGGCCGAATGCGCACGGCTGATGGCGCTCGGCGCGAAACACGTGCTGACGCAGCGCGCCGATGGCGTCAACGAGTCGTGCATCACGATGCAGGACATCGAGGGCAACGAGTTCTGCCTCACCTGATGCGCCCGTCCGGGCGGTGTCAGAGCTGTACGGCGTTGCGGTGTCCGCGCGTGGTGCCGCGGGTGTCGAGCATCCGCGTCGCCGTGTCGGCCAGCTGAACCGTGTCGATGGAGCTGTGGGCCTGCAGCAGGATGGTGAGATCGGCGTCCGCGGCCGTGGCCAGGAGATCAGTGGTGCGCTCCACCGACTCGTCGTCGACGCGCCACTCGTCGATGTGCGGGTCGAAGTAGACGACCTGGGCCCCGAAACGGCGCAGCTCGCGCAGCACCGCGATGACCGGCGTCTCACGCTGGTCCGCGATGTCCGGCTTGTAGGTGATACCGGTGAGCAGCACCCGGGAGCCGCGCAGCGCCAGACCGGCTTCGTTGAGCAGCTCCATGGCCCGCTGGACGACGTATACCGGCATCCGCTGGTTGATCTCCTGGGCGAGCTCCACGAAGCGGAAGGGGATGCCCAGCGACCTGACCTTGTAGGACAGGTAGTTCGGGTCGATGGGAATGCAGTGCCCGCCGACGCCGGGGCCGGGGTAGAAGGCGGCGAAACCGAACGGCTTGGTGGCGGCGCAGTTGATGGCGTCCCACAGGTCGACGTCGATCTCGCGGCAGAACATGGCCATCTCGTTGACGAGGGCGATGTTGACATGCCGGTAGGTGTTCTCGAGCAGCTTCGCCATCTCGGCCTCGCGCGTGCCCTTGGCCTCGACGACCTCCCCGACGAAGCCCTCGTACAGCTTGCGGGCGGCCTTGGTGCAGGCCGGCGTGTGTCCGCCGACGACCTTCGGGGTGTTCTCCAGGCCGTAGACGGGATTGCCCGGGTCTATCCGCTCGGGCGAGAACGCCAGGTGGAAGTCGGTTCCGGCGACCAGACCGCCGGCTTCCAGCGCCGGGCGGACCACCTCGTCGGTGGTGCCCGGGTACGTGGTCGACTCCAGTACCACCAGCATGCCCGGGTGCAGGTGCGCGGCCACCGAGGCCACCGCGCCCTCGACCGCGGCGAGGTCGGGCGCGCCGTGCTCGGTCAGGGGTGTGGGAACGCAGATCACCACGGACTTGGCCCGGCTGATCACGGAGGCGTCGGTGGTGGCGGTGAAACCCCGCGCCCGTATCGCCGCGATCTGCGCGTCCGACAGGTCGTCGACGTGCGAGCGCCCGGCGTTCAGTCCGTCCACGACGCTCTGGTCGAGGTCGAGGCCGACGACCCGGAGCCCGGCCACGGCGGCGGCCCGGACAAGCGGCAGACCGACGTACCCGAGGCCGATGACGACGAGATCGGTACCCTCGCCCCCCTGGGCATGCCGGTCAGACTGGGATATGTCGTTCTGGGCGGTCATAGCTTGCTTTCATCAGGCGATTTTTGGGAACACGGGCAGGTTCTGCCCCTACTTGTTGACCGGCACGGTCTCGATCTTCTTCGCACCCGCCCGCCAGGCCGCGAGGTGCTCCGGGTTCTTGGTGACCTTCCACTCGCCCCGCTTGCCCTCCGCGAAGCCCGCGTGGAGATAGATCATGCCGAGTACGTCCCGGTCCGTGGCCAGCCCTTCGAACATGGCGCGGATCCACTCGATCTTCCTCGGGCCCTGCATCACTCCGGTCTCGGTGATCACGATCGGGAGGTCGGTGAAGGTCCGGATCCGCTTCTTGGTCGGCACGATCAGGGTCTCCCAGGAGTCCTCCTGGAGATTGGGCGTCCAGTACGCCGCCAGACCGACCCAGTCCACGTACTTCTCGCCGGGCCAGAAAGGCTTCAGCGGGGTCTTGCGTACCGGGTTGATGACGTTCGGCGCCCAGATCCAGATCACGTTGGTGGCGCCCGCGGCGGTGGCGAGGTTGTGGATCCGCCGCCACGCCGCGACGTACTGCTCCGCGCTGGTGGCCTGAGTCCCCCACGGTTGCCAGTCGGTGTTGAACTCGGATGCGAACACGACACCGACCGGGAGGCCGGTCTGGGCCAGGTCGGCGGCGAAGGCCGAGATGTACGCGTCCTGGTCCCCGGCGACGATGGAGGCGATGGAGGCCTCCATCGGCTGCCAGTTCAGCACGGTCAGCGCATGCTGCTCGTAGGCGTCCCGCATGTGCCCGACGGGGGGCCGCTCACCGAAGTCCACGAACTCCAGGGAGAGGTTGGCCGGAGTCCGGGTCTTCTTGTTGTAGGCGGACAGCCCGGCCGCCCCGTTGGGGAGCGAGACCCCGAGGTACTTGCCGGACGAGGGGTGGATGAAGTCGCTCGCCTTGGGAAGGTCCGGTTTCGCCTGGGCGCCCGGGCTCCCCTCGGTGGCCGTGGTCCGGTCGGGGACCGCGTCCGCCAGTACGTCGGCACCGACGGACGAGGGCGTGGGCGGCTCGGCGGGCGACGGATGCCACAGGAAGAGGCTTCCCATGATTCCGGCGACTGCGATCGCCACGGTACCCGTGGTGTATCGGGTCTTCACTTCCTACCGCCTCCCTCAGAGGCAACCACCCGCATGAGCTGGACCGTGGGACGTTCCTCGCCCTGCCGGCTCCGCTCGGAGTCGACCGCCCAGGAGGGACGCCGCCAGGACTGCGGATCCTGCCCTCCGTGCGGGGCGCCGCCTCGCAGACGCCCGCCCGCCGCGGCGTACGCGTGCTGCTGCCGCTCGTACTCCCGGGCGGCGGCCCGCTGCTCGCGGTCGATCCGGGCGCGGCGGTCCGCTTCGGCTGCCCGCTCACTCGCCCTGCCGCCGCCGGTCATGCCGTCCGCGGGCAGGCCGGCCGGCAGATCGGCCGGGAGGCGCTGCTCGCGAGCCGCCTGGCCCGGCAGACCTTCGGGATTCGTTTCGTCCGGCATGTTCTCCGCCGGCCCCGAATAGAACACCTCGACGCGGGCGCGCGTCCCCCAGCCGGTCTTGTAGCACGTCAGCATGCCGTACCAGCGCATGAAGCGGAGGATGACAAGGGCCCACAGGACCGCGATCGGGGCGAGGAGCCAGGTCAGTATCTGGGACGAGAGTTCCTGGTCGTGCCGGCGCACCGCCAGATAGCGCGCGGTGATGAGGTACCCGACCATGCACATGATCTGCGCGCTGGAGCGCCACGGGACGGGCTGGTCGCGCAGCGGCCCCAGGACGAAGATGTGCGTCAGTACGGCGAGGGAGGCGAGGACCTGCGTCCAGCTCAGGAGATTGACCCAGTACGCGTAGCTGCGCAGGGGCAGGTACCGGAAACGCCACAGTGTCCGGATGGTCGAGCCGCGCATCCAGCGCATGTACTGGCGCTGGTGGTGCGACCAGTTCTCCGGCATGGCGACCAGGACGACGGCGCGGGGGTTCTGCACGGCGCGACCCCGCTCGAGCGCGTACAGCGTGAGCAGGGAGTCGTCGCTGAAGTGGACGTCGCGTCCCATGAAGGACTCCGCCAGGTAGCCGTCGACGTTGTCGCGGACCACGTCGAAGCGGTAGGCGCCCAGCGCACCGGAGTTCACCGTGACGCCGCCGAGGGTGCTCTGCGAGGCACGGCCGACCAGCTGCGAGGTGGTGTACCAGAGGTTGAGGATCCGGGCCATGACGTTGGCCTCGTCGTTCTCGGCCAGGATCAGGCCCGCCACGGACTGCACCCGGTCGTTGGCGAACGGCGCCACCAGTTCGCGGACGGCGTTGCGCTGGAGCACGCCGTCCGAGTCGACGGTGAGGAAGATCTCGGCATGGCCGGTCCAGCGCAGGGCGCAGTGCCCGTGCACCAGCCGCTTGCCCTTCCACTCGACCCGCTCCCACACGCCCAGGATTCCGACCCGCTCGGTCTCCTGCAGGAACCAGGCCTCGACCTGGGTGTAGTCGGCCTCCGGGTCGTCGGAGCCGTTGTCGACCACGTGGATGATGTCAGGCAGCCGGTCCTGGTCGATGAGCGATGCCAGGGCACGGCGCAGGATCATCGGGTCCTCGTTGTGCACCGGAACCGGGATCAGCACCCGCAGATCCCGGAGCTTGGCCCGCTGCTCGCCGTTGGGGCGGAACCTCGGGTGTACGACCAGCAGAAGCAGCTGCCACACCAGGATCAGGTAGGCGAAGACGTACGTCGCCTCCAACGGCGAGGTCATCAGGTCGACCCGCTGCAACGCCCGCCAGTGCGTGTAGCCCCAGCCGGCCAGGGCGATCGCCGTGACAGCGCTGATCAGCTGGTCGACGGACCGGTGATAGGCCGTGATCTTTCGCCGGGCCCGGACTCCGCCGCCCGCAGCCCGTCGGGAGGGCGGGGACGCGCTGCGCGCGTTCGTCACGACGGGTCTCCGATCTTCCTGTTGCGCCGGTAGCCGAACCGGACCACGACGGCACCGAGGACCGTCGTCAGGAACACACAGCCGAGGAGGATCACCGCGTCGCCCCCTGATGGAGCCAGACCGTGTAGTGCCCGCCGTGGTACGGCAGGCTCGCGGCCATCCGGTAGCCGCAGGAGTTCTTGCACAAGGTGATGGTTTCCACGATCTTGGCGTCGACGGCCTGCGTGATCTGGCCGTTGAGGACGATGACGGAGAAGTGCTGGTCGCGGACCGCCGCCGCGTAGGCCCGCTCCCCGGTGACGTACTTGCGGAGCTTGGGGTCGTAGAACCTCAGCCCCCGGGTGTCGTGCCACTGACCCGGGGAGGAGCTCTTGCGCAGGTCGTACGGCAAGGCGCTGTTCCCTTCCACCAGATACCGGTCCGGGCCGCGGTGCACGTAGGGGCCGATGGTGGCCGCCACACCGCGGGTGTCGGGCCAGGACTGCATGAACTGCCTGGACTGGGTCATCGCGGCGCCGGCGTACAGCAGCAGCACGGCGCAGGTCATGATGATCCCGACGACCCTCGCCTCCTTGGCGGTGATCATCTCGTGGGCCAGGACGTGGATGAGGTAGCCCAGTGCGATGCAGGCGAACCAGGCACCGAAGCCGGTCTGCCTGACCAGCGAGGGCAGCGTTTCGATCCGGAACTGGGCGGCGGGGGCGGCGACCGCGGCGGCGAGGCAGACCAACCCCACGAGGGCGTTGCTCCATTCGCTGCGCAGCACCGCGGCGAGCACGCCGACCGCGGCGAGCAGCAGGACCCAGCCGATCCAGCTCTTCAGATCGTCCACGAGCGCGTCGCCGGGTCTGCCGAAGGCGATCGACTGCCTGAGGTCGGTCAGACCGGCCCAGCCGGGCTTTCCGCGGAGGAGGTTGCCGCCACCGATCAGCGCCGCGCAGAGGACGGCCAGACAGAACGGGCGCAGCAGCGCGGCCCACCTCAGTCCGTATCCGATGGCGGCGGCGAAGAGGAGCAGGCCGATGAAGGGGTTCCAGAGCGCGGTGGACGGACTCACCACATCGGCGAGGACCAGGGCTACGGCGCAGGGGATCAGCCACAGCGGCCACCGGCGCTCGGACTGCGCGGTACGCACCGCCAGATACGCGGCGGCGGCCAGCAGCGCCAGCCCCATGGCGTCGCTGGTCACCGCTCCCCCGAGAGACTGCGTACTGCCGAGGGCGACGAAGGCGGCGCCGGCGGCGAAGGCGGCGACCTCACCGTGCAGGCGCCGCGCGGTCCCCCACAGGAACATCGTGGCCAGCAGCATGTAGGCGACGGAGAGGAGGCGTGCGCCGGTCAGTCCGCCGAAGTGGTCCGCGGCAGCGGCCAGGGCCGGGGAGACGGCGGGTATGCCGAAGAACTGGGACCCGTAGTCGGGTCGCGGGGCACCGTGCAGCCAGTGAGCCAGTTCCGCATGCCCGGTGGTGAGGAAGGCCGCCTCGTGGAGGCCGGCGCCGTTGCTCGACAGCAGCCGCACAGCCAGGGCGATCTGCGCCGCGAGGATCAGCAGGAGCCGCCAGTCGGGCGGGCGCAGCCTGGTGCGCTTCGCGTCGTCGTCCGCCCCGGGCCCGGCGGACTGCGCCTCGGCGGCCTCCATCGAGCGGATGTCCGCGGGTACGCGCGGCATCGTGAGCGTCGACTCGATGTCCGCTTCGAAGTAGTCCTCGCCCGCGGAGTCCGCCTCGATCACCTGCTGGTCTTCCGAACCGTTCTCGTCGTACGGCTGCTGCGTCATGGTCGACCTCACCGAGGGCATGACCAGCACGCTCCGCTCGTATCGCGGGGGTTGAGCACGGGCACGCTCCCCCAGGTCCACGTGACCGGATGGCCGACCATCCCTGCCAAGCCCGCTCGGTCCTATTTGACGTTGAACAAAAGCCAGCCAATCATAAGCTACGAGATCAGTGATCAAATGTGCGAATTGCAACCGTTCGGTAACAAGCGCCCAGTCAGACGCGTCCGTTACATTGCCCTCGCTCCTGCGGCCCCTCGACCTCGTACCGTGGCCGGTGAAGGCTCGAAGTAGAGTCCGCGAGCGGCACTCGCACGGGGCGCCCGGCACGGCGACGGCCGGCCGCGGCGGCAAGACCAGAACAACCGACCAGTGAGGGAAAGGGCGTATCTCAGGCCATGAGCACTCCGCAGGGACCCCAGGACCCCCGGCTGCCGAACGACAACACCTACCAGATCCGGCCTGGTGTCCCCCAGCAGCCGGCGCAGCAGCCACATGTTCCCCCCGCCACCGCTCAGTCGGCACAGCAGTACACCTCCTCGGCACCCACCCAGCCGGGGCAGCCCTACATACAGCCGGTCTCGCCCCAGCCCGACTGGTCCGCGATGGCCGAGGACTACGAAGCCCGCAGCCGCCGCAAGAAGATGCTCGGGATCGTGTTCGCGATCGTCGCGGTCGTCGTCATCGGCGCCGGCGCCGCGGTGTTCACCCTGACCGGCAAGGACGATGACAAATCGGGCCAGGCCACGGACAAGAAGGAGTCGGCGTCGGCCGCGCCCAGCCCGAAGGCGTCCAGCCCGAAGGCCTCGCAGTCCCCGGCGCTGCGGGGCAGCGACCTCTTCACCGCCACCAGCCTGCCGGCCGACGGCCAGACGCTCGCCCGGAAGAAGACGGCACACGCAATGCCGTGCTGGAAGGCCACCCAGGCCGGTCTGGGCCCGCTGCTGGCGAAGTGCTCCAACGCGGTGCTGGCCACCTACTCGTCCGCGAAGGCGTCCGTCACCGTCGCCGTCCTGGTCTTCCCCAGCGAAGCGGATGCCAAGGCCGTGAACGACGCCTTCAAGGGGACCGTCAAGCCCATGCCCGCCGAGGGCGGACCCGCGTTCTGCAAGCAGGTGGAGTGCGCCGTCACCCACGCGGTCAAGGGCAAGTACCTGTACACGACGATCGCGGGGCCGAACAACGGCAAGGCGGGCGCCAAGGACGCCAACGCGATCGTCGCCGGCCACAAGGTCGAGGCCTACACCCTGTCGCGGCTGACGGAGCTGGGCTGACCCGGCTCTCCCGGCCGGCGCCGGGTCAGTCCGCCGTGTCCACCCACCGCACCTCATGCCCCTCCGTCGGATCCGGCGCCTCCCACCGCCGCAGCATGCGCTCCACCGCCGAGCGCGGGACCGCGTGCTCGCGGGACGTGTTGCGGTGGTGCAGGACCGCCGGCGGGGCCTCCAGGGCGATCAGCTCGACGCGGCCGCGGTACGCCGCGATCAGGCCCGTGCACTGGTCGCGCAGTTGGCGGCTGACGTTCGTCGCGTTCCAGACGAACGGCTCCCCCTGGCGCAGTCGCGCCCGCGCCGCCTCCTGCGCCGCCGCGACCACCGCGCCCTGCGGGGCGCCCGGGTCGACGCCCCGCTCGCGGCGGATCGCGTCCAGGCTCACCACCGGCAGCTCCGGGCGATGGGCGGCGATCCAGCTGTCCTTGCCCGCGCCCGGCAGGCCCGACAGCACCGTCACCGTCATCCGCGTGTCGTCGTAGGCGGCGTACGACGGGTCGCGGCCCGGGGTGCGGAAGAACTGGAAGCGGGCGTGCGCGGAGGGGAACTCGCGGGGTGCGGTGAGGCATTGCTCCGCCGCACAGAACTCGCGGTACAGGGCGATGTTCTCCCGTACCTCCGGCGCGTCCGAGCAGATCCGGCCCAGGATGTCGGCCGTCGCCAGCACCGCCAGGTCCTCGTTGGACGCCAGCAGGCTCACCCGGTACGCGATCCGGCGCAGCTCGTCCAGCGGGCGCTCCAGGCCCCAGAACGGCACCTGGTGGTGGCGGACCAGCGCCGCCACGTGCTCGCGCCAGGCGATCGGCGCACCCGCCTCCCAGAGGATGCGGCGGACCAGCAGATCGCCGCGGCGGGAGTGGCCGTGCGCGGTGATCCGGCCGTCCGCGCCGGTCTGCGTGCAGTACGGCTTGGCGGCGTCGTGCAGCAGCACGGCGGCGAACAGGCGGACCCGGTCGGCGCGGGGGCGCGCCCGCCACTCGGGCAGGGCGGCGAGCGCCTCGGCGGCCATCCGGGTGTGGACGGCGACGTCGCCCTCGGCGTGGTGGACCGCGTCCTGGGGCACGCCGGCCAGCCGGCGGACCCAGGGGAACGCGTGCGTGACGCCCGTCCAGTCGACGTGCCAGGCGGGCCCGTCCGGACAGAGCCGGTCAAACGACTCCATACATCACCGCCGGGTCCGCGAGGCCGTTGGGCAGGACCGGGCGGTCCTGCCAGTGGGAGCCGGAGTCCAGCACCGCGGTGAGGAAGCCGGACCGCACCCACTTCAGCCGGCCGGTGGTCAGTCCGCCCTCCTCGACCTTCAGGTACAGGCCCTCCATATCGTCGGAGGCGTCCGTCTCGGCCGCGGTCCGCTCCGGGTCGAGGCCCTGCGCCACCGCCGCCTCCCGCAGCGCCTCGCGCCAGCGCGGCGTACGGACCGTGGACGGGCCGACGAGCGCGGTGAGTTCGGCGAGCGTGCGCAGGGGGCCCTCGTGCAGGACGGGCACGGAGCACACGGGCGTGCCGGCGAGCAGCTCGCGGCGGCGCGGGGTGTCCAGGAAGGTGGCGTCCTCGCGGTCGAGGACGTCGAACTCGCAGAAGTAGTGCGGCAGGGCGTCGTAGAAGACGGTGTGCTTGGCGTAGAGCCACTCGCCGTACAGCACGTACCGCTCGCCGAGCCGCTCGTACAGCTGCGG
Source organism: Streptomyces sp. NPDC051940 (assembly GCF_040680895.1). Classification (NCBI taxonomy): domain Bacteria; kingdom Bacillati; phylum Actinomycetota; class Actinomycetes; order Kitasatosporales; family Streptomycetaceae; genus Streptomyces; species Streptomyces sp. NPDC051940. Next base: position 28,600 of record NZ_JBFAXR010000010.1, read on the forward strand.
GGCGACGGCCGCGGCCCAGGCCTTGAACCGGGCGAACTGCTTCTCGCGCGGGCCGCCGGTGAGGTAGTGCCCGCGCGACTGCAGGCGCAGCTCGCCGCCGGGGCCGAAGCTGACCGCGGCGTTGGCGCCGTCGAGCTTCTCCTCCACGACGAGACGGCGTCCGGCTATCCGGGCGAACGGCACCTGCGCCAGGTCCTCGTCGCCCGGCTGCAGGCGCGATCCCTGCAGATGCGGGGTGCGGGGGTATTTGCGCAGCATGCCTTCATGTGTACGGGCCCGGGCGCGGCCCGTACAAACGAATTACAGCCGCCGGTCCTTCAACACCGGGAACGCCTCCCGGTACTTCGCCACCGCGGCCAGGTCCAGCTCCGCGGTGAGGACCTCCTCGCCCGCGCCCGCCTCCGCGAGCACCTCCCCGTCCGGGGCGATGACCAGCGAGCGGCCGTTCTGCTCCACGTCCGCGTGGGTGCCCGCGGTGCCGCAGGCCAGGACGAAAGCCTGGTTCTCGATGGCGCGGGCGATCGCGAGCGCCCGCCAGTGCGCGCCGCGCTTGGCGGGCCAGCCGGCGGGGATGACGAGCACCTGGGCGCCGTCGGCCGCCAGCAGCCGGAACAGCTCGGGGAAGCGCAGGTCGTAGCAGGTCGCGAGGCCCAGCACGGTGCCCGCCGCGGGCACGGCGACGACCGCCTCGCCGGGCGCCATCAGCACCGCCTCGCCGCGGTCGAAGCCGAAGCGGTGGATCTTCCGGTAGGTGGCGGCCAGTTCGCCGTCCGGGGCGAAGAGGAGGGAGGTGTTGTAGAGGGGGCCGTCGCCCGCGGCGGAGCCGCTGTCGGATGCAGCGCGCTCCACGATCGACCCCGCGTGCAGCCACACCCCCGCGTCCCGCGCGGCCCGCGACATCGCCTCGGCGGTGGGGCCGTACAGCGGCTCCGCCTCGGGCGCGAAGCTGTCGAAGGAGAACGCCCCCACGGGCCACAGCTCGGGCAGTACGACCAGATCCGCGTCCCGCGCGCCGCGGACGAGCGACGCCGCGGTCAACCGGCGCGAATCGGGGGATTCATCCGGGTCTACCCCGATCTGGAGGAGCGAGACGCGCACAGTACCACCACCCGCTGAGTCAATCCCTGATTACGGACCGGCGATCGTCGCCCGAAAGCAGTGCCGGTGCCTGTTCGGGCAGCGTAACTTAGAGACCTCTTCTCCTTCCCCGTCAATGAACGAGTCCGTACGAGGGGTCCCGTGACCGTCCATCCGAGTCTGCAGCCTTACATCGATGCCTGGGCCCAATCCACCGACGCGATATCCGATCTCGTCTCCCCGCTGACGGACGGCGAGTGGCACAGGCCCAGCGGGCTGCCCGGATGGTCCATCAAGGACCTGGTGTCGCATGTGATCGGGGCCGAGTGCGAGGCGCTCGGCGATCCGCGGCCCATCCACACCCTGCCCGTGGACCTCTACCACGTGAAGACCGACTGGGGCCGCTACACCGAGGTCCAGGTCGACATACGGCGCCACCACACCCCGCCGGAGATCACGTCCGAGCTGGAGTACACCCTGATCCGCCGGCGCCGGCAGCTGCGCAACGAGAAGCGCGCGCCCGAGGCCGTCATCCGCGGGGCGCTGGGACGGGAGACCACGCTGGAGGCGCTGCTGCGGGACCGCGCGTTCGACGTGTGGGTGCACGAGCAGGACATCCGGCGGGCGCTGGGGCAGCCCGGCTCGCTGGACACCGCGGGCGCGTACATCGCCCGGGACGTGCTGATCGAGCGGCTGCCGAAGGTGGTCGCCAAGGACGTGGCCGCGCCGCCGGAGACGGTGGTCGTGGTGGACGTGACGGGCCCGGTGGACTTCATGCGGACCGTCCGGATCGACGCGCAGGGCAACGGCACCGTCGACGGACGGGTGTCGCTGGCGCCGACGGTGACGCTGACCACCGACTGGGAGACGTACTACCGGCTGGCCTGCGGCCGGACCCGGCTCTACGACGGGGTCAAGGTCGACGGGGACCTCGAACTCGGCCAGGCGATACTGCGCGGCTTCGCCGTCACGCCGTAAGGCGCGGCCTCCGGTCACCCGCCCGGCGGCAGGGGTTCAGCCATGCGGCGGGGTCCGGGAAGCGGTCCGGGGTCCGCCGCCGCAGGCTGAACGTGTGACCATCAGCCTTGAACAGCTCCAGCGCTGCAGCGTAGCCATCGACATGGGCGCCTCGCGGACCCGTGTCTATCTGAAGGACGTCGGCCTCGTCGTGGACGAGGCGAGCGCCGCCGCGGTCAACACCCGTACGGGCGCGCTCGTCGCCGTCGGCAACACGGTCGAGCAGATGGCGGGGCGCACCCCCGCCCATATCCGGGTGGTCCGGCCCGTCGGTGCGGGCGGCATCACCGATATCGAGATGGCCCAGCGGCTGCTGCGCCATCTCGTCGACAACCGGGTGCGCCGCGCCTGGCGCTTCCACCCCAATCTGCGGGCCGCGGCGTGCGTGCCGCACGAGTCGGAGCCGCTGGTGCAGCGGGCCGTCATCGACACCCTCGCCGGGCTCGGCGCCCGCAAGGTGCTGCTCGTCGACACCCTGATCGCCGCCGGCGTGGGCTGCGGGCTGCCGGTGTCGGAGGCCGAGGGGATGCTGATCGTGGTGTGCGGGGCGGCGATGACGCAGATCGCGGTGCTGTCCCTGGGCAACGTGGTCGCCGCCGAGAAGGTCATGGTCGGCGGCTCCGCCGTGCACCGGGCGCTGGCCGAGCATCTGCGCAACCGGCACGAGCTGGTGGTGCCCAGCCAGGGCGTACGCCAGGTCCACCAGGCGGTCGCGGCGGCCGTGTCGGGCGAGGCCGGGCAGGCCAAGGTGCGCGGCTGGGACGCGGTGACGGGCGAGGTGCGCGAGGTCGAGGTCGACGCGGCCGACGCCCAGGCGGCCGCGGACCTGCCCATGCTGGCGGTGCTCGACGGCATCCGGTCGGTGCTGCGGCGCTGCCCGCCGGACCTGGTCGCCGACATCGGCGAGCGCGGCATCATGCTGGCCGGCGGCAACGCGGCGATGCCGGGCTTCGAGGCGATGCTGCGGCGGTCGGTGGACCTGCAGGTGCACATCGCGCAGCGGCCGGATATCGCGGCGATCCTGGGACTCGGCTCGCTGATGGAGAAGCGCCAGGTCCCGGTGTACGGGGCGGCACCGCCGGCGCAGGGCGCCGCCGAGTCCGTACCGGAGGAGGACGGCGTCCAGGCGGGGACGTAGCACGGGCGCCGCTACGCCGGGACGTGCACCGTCTCGACCCGGCTGGCGACGAGCCGTTCGCGTTCGCGGCGCCCGGCGCGGCTCTTCAGCCGCAGGATCTGGGTGACGCCCAGCAGCTGGAGTACGAACACGCAGGAGAAGGCGATCCGGTAGTCGTCGCCGGTGGCGTCCAGCAGCAGGCCCACGGCCAGCAGGGTCGTGATCGAGGCCGAGAAGCCGCCGATGTTGACGATGCCGGACGCCGTGCCCAGGCGCTCCGGCGGGTTCGCCGGGCGGGCGAAGTCGAAGCCGATCATGGAGGCGGGTCCGCAGGCGCCCAGCACGGTGGCGAGGACGACCAGCAGCCAGATGGGGGCGGTGTCCGTGGGCCAGGCGATCGCGGCGGCCCAGGTCAGGGCGGTCACGGACACCGTGCCGAGGGCCAGGGGGAGCCGGGCGGCGTTGTGCCGGGCGATGATCTGGCCGTAGACCAGGCCGATCGCCATGTTGGAGAGCACGACCAGGGTGAGGAGTTCGCCCGCCTGGGCGCGGCTGAGGCCCTGCGCCTCGACGAGGTACGGCAGCCCCCACAGCAGCAGGAAGACCATGGCGGGGAACTGGGTGGTGAAGTGCACCCAGAAGCCCAGCTTCGTCCCCGGCTCCGCCCAGGTGGCGGCGAGCTGGGTGCGGATACCGCGGTGCTGCTTCGGGGGCTTGTCCCGGTACGACGGTCCCGGGCTGTCCCGCAGGAACAGCGCCACCAGCAGCAGCACGAGCGCTCCCGCCGCCGCGCTGCCGGCGAAGGCCGGGACCCAGCCGTACGACTGCAGGGCCCGCGAGAGCAGCAGCGTGGAGACGAGGTTGCCGGCCATGCCGAACAGGGCGGCGGTCTGGGCTATCAGGGGGCCGCGGTGGGCGGGGAACCAGTGGGCGCCCAGCCGCAGCACGCTGATGAACGTCATCGCGTCACCGCAGCCGAGCAGCGCGCGGGCGGCGAGCGCCGTGCCGTACGACTCGGAGAACGCGAAGCCGAACTGCCCGAGGGTGAACAGCACCGTCCCCAGCAGCAGCACCTTCCGCGGACCGAACCGGTCGACGAGCAGGCCGACAGGTATCTGCATGCCGGCGTAGACGAGCAGCTGGAGGATGGAGAAGGCGGAGAGCGCGGAGGCGTTGATGTGGAACCGCTCGGCCGCGTCGAGTCCGGCGACGCCGAGGCTGGTCCGGTAGATGATCGCGGCGAAGTACACCGCGCACCCGATCCCCCACATCGCCACGGCCCGCCGGCCGCCCGGTGGGTCGCCGAGGCGGCTCGCGCTCATCGCAGCTCTCCGCGCAGGAGGCCGCGCACCGACGCCACATGTCCGTGCACCGCGGCGACGGCGGCGTCCGCGTCGCCGCCGCGCAGGGCCTCGAGGATCTCCGTGTGCTCCACGATGTTCCGCTGCAGGCGGTCGGGGTGCGCCTGCAGGATCGCGACCCCCATCCGCAGCTGCCGGTCCCGGAGCTGGTCGTACAGCCGCACCAGGATCTCGTTGCCGGCGTTGCGGACGATCTCCGCGTGGAAGCACCGGTCGAGCCGGGCGGCCTCCCGCAGATCGCCGGAGGCGACGTGCTCCTTCTGCCGCTCCAGCAGTTCCCCGAGCCGGCCGAGGAGGGCCGGCGGGGCGGGCACCGCCTTGCGCGTGGCGTGCTCCTCGACCAGCAGCCGCGTCTCGACGACGTCCGCGATCTCCTGGGCGGAGACGGGCAGCACCAGGGCGCCCTTCTTGGGGTAGAGCTTGATCAGCCCCTCCACCTCCAGCCGCAGCAGCGCCTCCCGTACGGGGGTGCGCGAGACGCCGACGGCCTCGGCCAGTTCGCCCTCGGTGAGCAGCATCCCGCCCTCGTAACGGCGGTCGAGGACGGCCTCCTTGACGTGGACGTAGACCCGCTCGGCGGCGGGCGGCGGCTTGGCGGGGGCGGCGGCGGGCGGGGACGACATGCGCACAGCATAGATACAACAGGGATGCGTGAGGAGGGGCGGTCCGGGATGTGGACCCGCGCGCCAGCGCGGGGAACGCCGGAGCCCGCCCCCGGACCGGGGGCGGGCTCCGTGTCGCGCCGTCAGCGGCGTGTCACCGCACCGAGCGCCTCCTGCGCGCCATGACCAGCGTCAGCCCCACCGACAGCGCCAGCAGCGCGGCCACCGCGGCCAGCACCGTGCCCAGCGGCCGGCCCCGGTCCGGCCGGCTGCCGCCGGTGTCGGGCAGCGAGCCCGGGTCGTCGGGGAAGGTGTTGGTGACCCGCACCGACGCCACGCCGTCCACCGCGATGACGCCGTCCGCGTCACCGTCCGAGCCCTCGTAGGTGACCGTGTCGTCCGCCGCCACGTCCGTCTCCTCGACGGTGCAGTCGGCACCGAGCGGGACGGTGATCGTGCGGTCCTCGCCGTCGCTCAGGTCGAACGCGGCGTCCGCGTCGTCCAGATCGACCGGACCGTCCCCGGTGGTGCAGGACACCTCGAAGGGGTACGGACCGGCGTCGCCGTTCACCACCGTCTTGGACACCGTCAGCTCCCCGGCGGGGAATTCGTTGGTGACCGTGATGACCCCGGTGGAGCCGTCGGCCACCACCAGCGCGTCCGGCTGCGAACCGTGGTCCACGGTCACCTCGGCGGCGCCGCCGGAGTCCGTCTCCACCGCCCAGCAGCGCGCCCCGACCGGCAGGTCGTCGATGGTGACGGTCTCACCGGCGGTCAGTGTGTACTCCTGGCCGGTGATGATCGGCGTCGGCTTCCCGCCGCCCTGCGGCAGCACGCAGCTGACCTCGACGGTGAACGGCCGGTCGCCGACGTACCGGGCCGCGTCGCCGGTCAGCTCCTTGGTGAGCTCGATCGAGCCGAGGTCGAAGGTGTTGACCACGTCGATGTCGATGTAGCGGGGCTGGTCGGGGTTCACCGCCCTGCGGACCACGACGCCGTTCTCGTACGAGTCCGCGTTGATCTCCACCGCGGAGGCGCCGCCGTCGCCGGTCTCGACCCCGTAGCAGTGGCTTCCGACGGGGATCTTGACCGGGTCGCCGTCGGGGTGCCTGACCGGGTCGATGGTCTCGCCGCCCTTGATCCGCACCGGGCGGGAGAAGACGGTGGTGCGGGTGCCGTCCTCGGCCTCCTTCTCACAGACCACCCGGATGGTGAAGACGGCCGAGGTGGCGTACGGCTGGTCGGCGCCCTCGCCGTCGAGGGTCTTGGTCAGGCCGATGGTGCCGGCGGAGAAGGGGTTGGCGCTGTCGCCGGTGAACCCGGCGGTGACCGTCTCGTCGGCCACGATGGTGACGGTGACGGGCGGCGGGGTCGTGTCGGCGCCGCCGTTGCCGGTCTCGGTGACGGTGCAGACGGCGCCGGCGGGCAGGCCGGTCAGCGGGTCGGAGGTGAAGGAGGTCTGCTCGCCGTCACCGGCGGGGATCACGATGGTCTCCTGGACCGCGTGGTCGACGCCGTTGAACGAGCAGTCGACGGAGAACTCGTAAGGGCCCTGCGCCAGTTCGGGGGCGCCGTAGCCGGTGGCCTCCTTGCTGACGACCAGGCTGCCGGCCGCGTAGTCGTTGGTGACCGTGATCTCACCGGGGTCGCCGGCCTGCGAGGGGACCTCGCCCGAGGTGCCGCTGGTCGGGCCGGCCGGGTCGTAGACCACGGTGGTGGCGCCGCCCGGGTCGGTCTCGGTCATGGTGCAGGTGGAACCGGCGGGGACGGGGATCCGCCGCGGGTTGCCGGGCACCAGGGTCAGCTCTCTCGGGTCGTAGCCCTCGATGGGGGTGCCGCCGTAGGTGCAGGTGAGCTCCACCGGGTAGCTGTCGGCGGCGTACCCGGCCGCGGCGCCGGTGATCTGCTTGTCGAGGGTGATGTACGTCTCGGGGAAGTCGTTGGTGATCTCGGCGGTCTGGACGGTGGTGCCCTCCGAGCCCGGGTCGATCTCCACCACCACCGGATCGCTTTCCGGATGGTCGGCGGTACCGCCCTCGGCGTCCGTCTCCCACACCCGGCACTCGGCGCCGGCAGGCAGGCCCGGCACCGTCACCGGCTGGTTGGCGGACACCTGGTAGTCCTGGTCGAGGACGGTCCGGGGATCACCGCCCACCGGGTTGATCACGCAGGTCGCGTGGAAGGTGAACGTCTCGTCGTCCAGCGGCAGTCCGGCCGGGTTTCGCCCGATCGCCTTCTGCAGCACCAGGCTGCCGTAGCTGAGGCCCACGCCGACCTGCACCGGCTCGGCGGGCTGCAGTACGTGCGGGGAGCCGTCCCGGTCGGTGGTCTCCGCGTGGCCGTAGGAGTTCCAGGCGATGGTGGGGTTGCTCACCTGGGTCACGTCCAGCGGAGTGTCCATGTCGAAGGTGATCTGCACCGTGTCACCCGGCGCCATCGACGGGTCGAAGGCCAGGTCCATCTTCAGGCCCAGCACCGCCGGCCCGAACGGGTCGTCCCAGGCGGACGCCGGGCACTGGGTGGCACCGGATCCGGCGCCGCCCATGTTCAGGTCGTCGGTGCACAGGGGCTCCTCGTTCGAGTACGAGGTGGTCATCGTGCCCGGACCCGTGAGCACCGGCTCGGAGGCCAGCGTGGGGCGCTGGTCCCATTCGGTGCCGCGGTCGGCGTCCACGACGACGCCCTTGTCGCCCTGGACCGGCAGCCGGTCGACGATCCGCATGTTGGTGCCGGGCTCGGTGCCGGCGTTCTGGATCCGCATCAGGTAGTGGTACTGGTCGCCCGGGTTGACCAGGGCGATGCACGGATAGTGCGTGTAGAGGGTGGTGCCGTCCGGGCCGGTGCGTTGCAGGCAGGAGCTGTCGCCGAGCGGCACGTACTCCTCGCTGCTGGTGTTGTACCAGCCGAGGTCTGGATTGCCGGCCACCCACTTGCGGGCGTGGAACGCCGCACCGGACTCGGCGGTGAGGTTCGCCGGGTCGGTGCAGTACAGCCCGGAGCCGAAGTCGCCGTCGGTCTGCGAGGTGCCCGCGCAGTCGAAGTCCGGGTCGGAGGAGGTGGCGCCCATGGTGTTGGTGATGACCTGGCCGGCGGTGACTCCGGCCTCCAGGGTCACATGGATCTCGATGGTGAACGTGGCGCCGGGCGCCAGCACCCAGGGGCTGCCGTCCGCGTTCTCGCTGAAGTCCCACTGCAGGGCGCTGTAGCGGCTGCCGTCGATGGTCGGGGTGAACACCGGGGTGGGGACGGGCGGGGTACCGTCGGGCACCTGGACATCGATGATCTTGTACGGCTCCCCGTTGTCGCCCGCGAACGTGTCGACGAAGCCGATACCCGGCGGCAGCAGGTCCTTGACCACCAGTCCGGGGATGTTCGCGGTCCCGGTGTTGGTGACCTTCAGATAGAACGGCGCGTCCTCACCGGGTGCGAGAGCGGTGTCCGGTGTCTTCTCCACGGCCAGCTGCGGATCGCCCTTGACCAGGTCGAGGGTCGCGGAGTCCGGGTCGATGGCCTTGGGCGTGGACGGGTCCTGGATCATCGTCAGGAACTCGCCCGAGACGGTGTCCTCCAGATGCGAGGGCACCGGTTCACCGTTGCTGCGCAGCGTCTGCCGGGGGCTGACCGTGAACACCAGCTTGCCGGAGCAGCTGTCCTCCGCACACGGGACGATGGTGTAGCCCTCGTTGTCGGTGCTCGTCGACAGGTACGTGACCCGGATGCCCTGCACGTCGGCGGCGCTCACGCCCGCGGGGAGCGCCGCGCCCGTCGCGGGGGTGCCGTCGACCCAGGCGCCGCCCACGTAGGCGTCGATCTGGACCCGGTCGGCCCCCTTGGGCAGCTGGTCGGACTTGATGGAGACGAAGTCGACCGCGTCGAAGAAGTCCGTGTCGTTGTCGGTCATCTCGAGGAACTTGGCCGACATGTTGCCCGTGTTGCGGATGGTGAGCGTGGCGTCGGCGTACTGCTGCGGCAGCCCCGGCACGTACTCGGGCAGCGTCCCGGGCGTGATGTTCTTGTTCAGCGAGGCGGAGTCGTCGACGGGCCCGGTCTGGATCTCCGGCGCGCAGGCCGGGTCGCCGGGCACGTAGTCGCCGCCCGCGTCGATGGAGAAGCAGTCGAGGATGGTGACGTCGTCGGGGGAGCCGTCGCGGCGCGTGGTGACGATGTGCAGGGTCATGCTGGACTGCGGCGGCAGATCGCCGTTGAGGCCGGCGCGCACCCCGGTCGCCCGCTCCAGCAGGGCGGCGTCCGACTCGTCGTACGGCACCCAGGCGCCGGCGTCCGGGTCGTACAGCTCGATGGTCACGTCCAGGCCGGACGGCGTGACGTAGACGTCGGTGATGCGCAGGGTGTCGAACGGGTTGGGGTACGCCGGGTCGGGCGCGCCGCTCGCGTCGGTGCGCGGGTCGCTGATCACGGGGTTCACCAGCGGCTTGTTGCCGTTGTTGGTGAGCGTCAGATCGAACGGGATGGGCTGGCCCATCGGCACGCTGGTCTGCCCGGCGGTCTTGTCGCCGCTGCCGTCGGTGTTGGGCTCCTCGATCGGGAGGTCCTTGCAGGCGGTGCCGGCGGCGGTGCCGCTGCCGTCCGCGCGGCCCGCGTCACCCGCGAAACCCGCGCAGTTGGAGACCCCGGGGCTGCTGCCCGAGGGCAGGTCGTCGGCGGTGACGTCGTCGGTGAGGGTGCCGTGCAGGTCGAGCCCGGCGGTGGCGTCCTCGGTGATGGTCGGGTTGCCGTCGGCGTCGACGCCGGTGTAGACGACCTCGACCTTGGTGACGGTGGTGCCGGTCTTGGCCACGTCGACGGTGGTGTTCTCGGTGTAGGTGGTGGAGGTGCTGGTGCTGTCGGCGTACGTCACGGTCAGGGTCGCGGAGGTCGCGCCCTGCGGGAAGCGCAGCCGTACGGTCTGGACGTCGATCTTCGTGAACTCCGACGTGGTGTCCGGGTCGGGCTCGGTGATCGTCATCGTCTTGACCGGGAACGGCGAGTTGTTGGTGACGTCCACGCCCGCGGACACCGGGGAGTTCTCGCCGAGTACGGCGTGCTCGCCGGTCTCCTGCTGGAAGTCGCCGTCGGTGTCGGGGTAGAAGCTCTTGGTGCCGTTCAGCACGAGGATGTCCGGCAGGATGTCGTAGTTCGCGCAGCCCTCGGGGCCGGTCACCTCTCCCTGCACGGTGTCCACGGCCGCGGGGGTGGCGCAGTTGGCGACCGTCACCTTGTCCGTGGGCCGCAGCGGACTGCCGTCGGAGCGTTTGGTGTCGCGCAGCTTCAGCCCGATCTCGACGGTGCCGCCGGTCGGGTCGTACGGCAGCGGGTCGCCGGAGCTGTTGCTGAACACCACCTCGACGCCGACCACGTCGGCCGGGTCGACACCCGCCGGCAGCGGCAGCTCACCGGGACTCGTGATCGGGTCGCCGGTGAGCGTCTGCCCGCCGGAGGTCGTCACCACCAGCACGGCGGTGTCCGCGCCGTCCGGGAAGCGGGTGACGGTGGCGCCGGTGAAGTCGAAGTTCTCGAACGTGTCCGCGTCCTGGTCGGACACCGACAGCTCGGTCACCTCGGCGGAGGACGACGAGGTGTTGGTGACGTTGAGGGTGACGGTGCTCTCCTCGCCGGTGCCGGCGACGGCGGAACCGTCCGTCCAGGTCTTCGTCACGTTCGGCCGCACCACGCGGGGCACCTCGACGGTGACGTCGCTCTCGCTGCTCTGCGGGTCGGCGTTGTCGGCGTCGGCGGTCGCGGTGTTGGGGAGGACCGTGCCGTCGGTCAGCTGGGTGTCCGTCGGCAGCCGCATGCCGATCTCGATCGCGCCGGAGGCACCGGCCTTCAGGCCCAGTTCACCCTGCGGGTTCGACAGCGGTACCTGGTAGAGGACCGTCAGCTCCCGGGTGGTCTCGTCGTAGGTGACGATGCGCGTCGAGGTGGTCTGCGGCAGGCTCGTCACCTCCAGCCCCTCGGGCAGGGTGTCGGTGACGGTGAAGTTGACGCAGTCCACGGTGAGTCCGGAGCAGGTGCCGGAGATCTCGTAGATGAACTCGTTGCCGGGCTTGAGGGTCTCACCGCCCAGGTCGTTGGTCTTGTTGATGGTGACCGCACTCTGCTCGGGCTGGGCCGGCACGCCGGCCCCGGCGGCGGGCCCCATCAGGACTCCCAGCGCCACCACCGCCGAAAGCGGCAGCCGCAGGGCGCCCATCAGACGTCGGTACATGGATGTGTGCCTCCGCATTCCGTGCAGGTCAGCGTGCGTGAATCAGGCCATCGGACTTAACTGATCAAGACCAAAGCAACGTAATTCGGCAAATGCCATTAACTGGATGAAAGACGGGCGGACCCGAAGTTAATGTGATCGCAGAAACCTCCGTGTGGCGTATCGGCCCCGATGCCCTTGAGCTGCGCGGGAAAGCGCGGAGGCCGCGCCTGGTGGGCGCGGCCTCCGGTGTGTTCTGTTGTCGGTCCTGCTGTGCGGTGCTGCTACCGGATGGAGCGGCCTCCGCGTCCGATGCGCACCAGTGCGACGCCGGCCGTGACGGCCAGCAGGGCCGCCAGGCCCAGCAGGGCGCCCGGGGAGCCGGTGCCGGCCATCGGACCCACGCTCATGGCGCGGTCCTCCGTGCCCTGGTTCCCGTCCTTGCTCCTGCCCTTGCTCCCGTCCTTGTCCTTGCCGCAGCCCGCGCCCGACTTCTTGTCGCAGGTGTCGACGGGGACCTTGACCTTGTCCTGGTTGTTCTCCGGGTTCGGATCGGACGTACCGGACGTGGCCGTCCCCGTGTTGACCAGGTCCGAGCCGTCGCCGGTGTAGCCCTGGCGGAGCATGACCGTGATCCGGACCGAGGCCGTCGCGCCGCTCGCGAGGGTGGCGATCGGCGGACAGGTCACCAGTTGGCCCTTGGCGGTGCAGCCGTCCTCCGAGGACACGAAGCCGATCGGGCCGGGAAGCAGGTCGGTGATCACCACGTCCTCCGCGGCCGCGGGACCGTGGTTCACCACCTCCAGCTCGTAGTCGAACGGCACACCCGGGCGGACGACGTCCGCCAGAGCCGTCTTCCTCATCTCCAGGTCGGCCTTCGGGTCGGGCACCGGCACGACCTCGCCGACGTGGTCCTCGACCTCCCCGGGTCCGCCGTAGCCGTACGGCTGCGGCGTCTGCTGCCGCAGCGCGCGCGCCGCCTCGCGGGGGTCGCCGTAGAGGCGGAGCCGCAGATAGGTGGTGCCGGTCACCGGGTTCTTCGTGCCGCTCCAGGTCAGCACGGCCTTGGTGGCACGGTCGGGTACGTCGGCCGTGGCCAACTCGCCCTCGTCGAAGACGCCGTTGATGTCGAAGTCGATCCAGCCGGCGAGTACCGCGGCCCGGCCGGTGGTGTTGGTCACGGGGACGGTGAGGACGGCCTTCTCCTGGTCCTGGTAGATCACCGGCAGGACGGTCACGCCCTCCTCGTCGGCATCACCGCGGGCGGCCCTGCCCGGCATGCCGTCCATGTCGGCCTCGACCCCGCCGCCGATCCGCAGACCGGGAACGATCTCGTGGTAGGGGCCGTCGGAGGCGAGTCGGGTCTGGTAGCTGTCCGGTGCGTCGCCGAAGTCGTACGGCGGCGCCGGCAGCGTCTTCGAGCAGCGCGGATCGGTCGAGCCCTCCGGGCAGTTGGACCCGGGCGGGCCGACGACGGTGTTCACCAGCCGGTCGTCCCCGGCCGGCACCGCGGCCATCCGCATCGTGTAGGTGATGGTCACCGTGCCGTCCACCGGGATGCCCCCGGTCCAGGTGAGGATCGGCTCGGCGTACGTCACCAGCCCGGAGGTGGCGGAGGCGTCGTCGTTGTACGTCGCGTCGTCCAGCACCCGGGTGAGATCGTCGGTCAGGGTGGTGGCCGAGTAGTCGGCCTGGCCGGTGTTGGTGATCTCGATGGTGTAGCTCACCGTGTCACCGGGGCCCGGTTTGTTCGGGGTCGCCTTCTTGACGATGACGAGCGACTTGACCGGGACGACCGGCGTGCACTTCGGGTCGGTCGAGCCCGCCGGGCAGTTGGTGCCGGGCGGACCGACCACCACGTTGGCCAGCTTCCCGTCACCCGTCACCGGGTCGTTCACCTTCACCGAGTAGGTGATCGTCACCACGCCGTCCACCGGGACGCTCCCGGTCCACGTCAGCGTCGGAGCCGCATACACCGCCTCACCGGTCGTGGCCGACGCGTCACCGTTGTACGTCGCATCGTCGATCACACCCGACAAGTCGTCCGTCACCACCGCGTCCGGATACGCGGCCTCGCCCGTGTTCGTGACCGTGATCGTGTAGTTCACCGTGTCACCCGGCAGGGCGTCCGCCCTGTCCGCCGTCTTCACGACCTCCAGGGACTTCACCGGGACGACCGGCGTGCACTTCGGGTCGGTCGAGCCCGCCGGGCAGTTGGTGCCGGGCGGACCGACCACCACGTTGGCCAGCTTCCCGTCACCCGTCACCGGGTCGTTCACCCTCACCGAGTAGGTGATCGTCACCACGCCGTCCACCGGGACGCTCCCGGTCCACGTCAGCGTCGGCGCCGCATACACCGCCTCACCGGTCGTGGCCGACGCGTCACCGTTGTACGTCGCATCATCGATCACACCCGACAAGTCGTCCGTCACCACCGCACCCGGATACGCGGCCTCGCCCGTGTTCGTGACCGTGATCGTGTAGTTCACCGTGTCACCCGGTACCGCGTCCGTCCTGTCCGCGGTCTTCACCACGTCCAGGGACTTCACCGGGACGACCGGCCTGCACGCCGGATCCGTTGAACCCGCCGGGCAGTTGGTGCCGCCGACCACGGCGTTGGTGAGCTTCTTGTCACCGGTCGCCGGATCCTTGACCGTCACCGAGTACGTGATCTCCGCCGTCCCGGCCGCCGGCACGTCGCCGGTCCAGGTCAGCGTCGGCGCCGCGTACTCCGTCTCCCCGATGGTGGCCGAGGCGTCGCCGTTGTAGACGGCGTCGTCCAGCACGCCCGAGAGGTCGTCGGAGAACGTCGCACCGGGGTAGTCGGCCTCGCCGGTGTTGGTCACCAGGACCGTGTACGTGACGGTGGCTCCCGGCACCGCGTCCGCCTTGTCGGCCGTCTTGGCGACCGTCACCGACAGGCTGAGGATCTTGACCTGGTAGTCCTCGACCTCACCTGCCGTGGCGACGAACCCGCTCGGCTGCGGATCGGCGACCGTACCCTCGTACAGCCGCAGCCGCACATAGGAGTCCCCGGCGACCCCGCCGGTCAGACCGGTCCAGGCGAGGTCCACCGAGGTCGCCCCGGCGGGCACCGGCACCAGCGCGCGCTCGCCGGCGTCGAACGTCCCGTCGCGGTCGAAGTCGACCCAGCCGGCCAGTGTCGCGGCCCGGCCGGTGGCGTTGTTGACCGGGACCGTCAGCTGATAGGTGCCCACCCCGTCGGCCGGGCCGGGCACGGTCGTCAGCGCGTCGTCGGCGTCCGAGGTGCCGTCGAGCGGGGTCCAGGCATCGCGCTCCGCCGTGACCCCCGCTCCCAGCGTGAGGTCGTTGTCCGCCACGAACCGTGCGCCGTCAGCGGCCTTCGAGGTGCCGTACGAGTCCGGCGCGTCGCCGAAGTCGTACGGGCGCAGGCAGCCGGCGGCGTCGTTGCCCGTGGTGGGGTTGGTCTGCCCGGCCCGCTGCGGGGTCTTCACCTCGGCCGCCGTGATGGGGTCGGCCGCCGTGGAGGTCGTCAGGTCGAACTGGTAGATGACACCGGTGGGGTTGTTGACCGCGAAGAAGTTCCCCAGGTCGTCGAAGTAGACGCCGCCGTAGCCCTGCGCGGCGGGCACCTTCACGCCCAGGTTGGTGATCGCGCCGGTGGCCGGGTTGAGCCGGCGCAGCGAGCCGTCGTTGAGGACGCCGTACAGATAGCCGTCCACGGGGTTGACCGCCCAGTCCGCGACGTTGCCGACGTCGGTGGTCGCGACGGTGGCGACGACCGAGCCGTACGTCGGACTGGTGGGGTCGATGTCGATGGTGAAGAGCCGGGAGGTGCCGTAGTCGCGGGTGTACAGCAGTGTGCCGTCCACCGAGTTGGCCGCCGAGTTCAGGCCCGACAGCTGCCCGGTCGGCCAGCCGGAGACCTTGATGTACACGGTCTCCCCGGTCGACGGATCCCATCTGCTGAGCGTTCCGTTGGCGGCGATGCCGACCACCGCGCCGTCCAGCCGGCTGTACCCGATGGACGGGCCCATGGTGTCCGTGTCCGCCATGGTCTGGGTACCCGCGGAGAGGTCCAGCTCGTACAGATCGCTCTCGCCGTTCACCAGCTGGTAGAGGTAGGCGACGTCGGAGCAGAAGTCCCCGATCTGCGGCTGCTTCACCGTCACCGTCGTGGTGCACCCGGCTTCCGCACCCGTGACGCAGTTGGACTGCGAGGAGCCGGTGACCGCGTTCGTGACGGTGCCGTCGCCGGTCAGCGCGTTGTTCAGCGTCACCGAGTAGGTCATCGTGGCCGACGCCCCCGGCGCCAGCGTGCTCGACCAGGTGATCTCCGGCGCGGTGTAGGCCGGTGTGCCGGTGCCGGCCTCCGCGTCACCGTTGTACGTCGCGTCGTCCAGCACCTCGGTCAGGTCGTCCGTCACCGGAGCGGTGACGGGGACCGTGCCGGTGTTGGTCACGGTCACGGTGTAGCCGACCTCGCTCCCCGCGGAGACCGTGGTTCCGGCGACCGGGGAGGACGTCTTGACGATCTGGTAAGCGGGGTCGTCGAACGTGACGGCCGCACACTCCGTCGGTGCGTCGATACCGACGAGGGCGGTCAGGTTCACGGGGCAGTTCTGGTACTCGCCCTTCGACGCCGTGACGTCCACGCTCAGCGTGCAGGACGCCTGGCCGGCGTCGAGGTCGCCGACGAGCTGCACCGACGTCCCGCCGGGGGTCGCGGCGACCGAGCCGTTCGTGCACGTCGTCGAGACACCGGCCGGGTCGGCCACCGTCAGCCCGACGGGCAGGTCGTCGGTGAACGACCAGCCCTTCTTCTGCAGCAGGTCGGAGGTGTTCGTGACGGTGAACGTCAGCGTCGACGTACTGCCCGACGGTGCGACGCCCGGGCTGAAGGCCTTGTCCACCCGGGGCGTGACGTCGAGTACCTCGATGTCGTCGAAAGCGGCGTCGTTGCCGGACGGGCTGCCGTTGGCGTTCACCATCCGGATCCCCAGCTCACTGCCGGAGAACAGTACGGGCGCGTCACTGGCCGCGTGGACCGCTTTGACGGACCTCCCGCCGATCGAGTAGGTCGTCGCCGAGGTGTCGGTGCAGGGGTTGATCGCCCCGTTCGACGCGGGGACCGCGGTCGCGCCGTCCATCAGGAAGAACTTCAGCTGGGGGCCGGAGACGTTGCAGTTCATGGCGGCCGAGGAGACGGAGAAGGTGAGGAACCTTCCCGGGGAGACCGGGATCGGCCGCTGGGTCTCGAACTGCACCGAGTTGGCCGCCGGCGCGGAGATGGTGAACGCCGCGACCCCGTGGTTCTTCGTGGAGTCCGCGGACCCGTTGAGCCGGCCCAGGCCGTCGACGAGGTCGCGCAGCGGACTCCACCACGTTCCGCAGTCGTCCGTACCCGGGGTGAACGACGCCGAGTCCGCCTTGTCGAGGACCCACCCGTTGCAGCCCGTCAGCCAGCCCGCGTTCGCCGTGTAGGTCATGGCCTGCGGCGCCGCCCCGGTGTAACTCGTCAGGAGGACGGGATCGCCCGTGACGTTCTCGAAGTCCTCCGCGTACAGCTCGACCGGATCCTCCGGGACACCGGGCTGCGCCGCCGCCTTCGCCGGCGCCGCGACCGCCGCGGGCCCAACCGCCACGGCGGGTGCGAGCGGCGCCACCATGAGGCCCGAGGCCAGAGCGGCGACAAGGCTCTCGACACCCCGTCTCCGCCACGGCCTTCGCTTCGTCCATCTTCCTTCGCGCATAAGGAAGGGTCTAAGCTCCGGCTGCTCCCACCCTGCTTACATATCGACCCTTTTTCAGCTTTTCACCCGGATAGAGGTTCACGATCGGCCTCATTCGGTACGGAAATCAACCGTCCGGACAGGGCCGGAGCACCGCGCTCCGCCCCTTCAGCAGGGGTGATACCAGCCCCGCCGGTAAGGCACAGAGGGCCCGGGCGTGCAACCGCGAGCGGGCCCGGCCCGCGCTCCGGGAAGGAGGCGCGGACCGGGCCCGTACGGCCGATGAGGCGGGGGTCAGCCCCAGGTGATGAGCTTCTTCGGGTTCTCCAGCACCGCCGCGATGTCCGCGAGGACCTTCGAGCCCAGCTCGCCGTCCACCAGGCGGTGGTCGAACGACAGCGCCAGCGTCGTGACGTGGCGCGGCTTGACCTTGCCCTTGTGGACCCACGGCTGCAGCCTGATCGCGCCGAAGGCCAGGATCGCCGACTCGCCGGGGTTGAGGATCGGCGTGCCGGTGTCGACGCCGAAGACGCCGACGTTCGTGATGGTCACCGTGCCGCCCGACATGTCCGCCGGGGTGGTCCTGCCCTCGCGGGCCGTCGCCACCAGCTCGCCCAGGGACGCCGCCAGCTCGGGCAGCGTCCTGGCGTCGGCGTCCTTGATGTTCGGCACGATGAGCCCGCGCGGGGTGGCCGCGGCGATGCCCAGGTTCACGTAGTGCTTGAGGACGATCTCCTGGTTCTCCTCGTCCCAGGACGCGTTCACGTCCGGGTTCCGCCTGATGGCGATGAGGAGCGCCTTGGCGACGAGGAGGAGCGGGTTGACCCGCAGGCCCGCCATGTCCTTGTCGGCCTTCAGGTCCTGGACCAGCTTCATCGTCCGCGTCACGTCGACGGTGATGAACTCCGTGACGTGCGGGGCGGTGAAGGCGCTGCCGACCATGGCCTGGGCGGTCATCTTGCGTACGCCCTTGACCGGGATCCGCGTCTCGCGGGCGCCGGCGGTCACCGCGACGGGCGCGGGGGCCGCGACGGCCACCGGCTCCTCGACCGGGGCCGGTGCCTGCCGGGCGGCCACGGCCGCGTGGACGTCCTCGCGGGTGACGATGCCGCCCGCGCCGGTCGCGACGACGGTCGCGAGGTCCACGCCGAGGTCCTTCGCCAGCTTGCGTACCGGCGGCTTGGCCAGCGGACGGTCCTCGCCCGGCACGGGCGCCGGGATCGCCGGGGCGGCCGGGGCCACCGGGGCGATGCCGATGGCGGCGTCCGCCGGGGCGGCGGTGCCGTTCATCTCGGCCTGCACCGCGGCGGTGGCCGGGGAGGCCCCGCCGGGCGCCTTGCGGGCGCGGCGCTTGGTGGAGCCCTCGGCCACGCCGTAGCCGACGAGCACGGGCTCGCGCTTGGCGGGAGCGGGCGCGGCGGCCGGAGCGGCGGGCGCGGCAGCGGCGGCGGGAGCCTCCGGGGCTGCCTCACCGGCGCCCGGCTGGGTGTCCACGGCGATGATCGCCGTGCCGACGTCCACCGTGGCGCCCTCCTCGAAGCGCAGCTCGTGCACCACGCCGTCGAACGGGATCGGCAGCTCCACGGCCGCCTTCGCCGTCTCGACCTCGCACACGACCATGCCGTCGTGCACCTCGTCGCCGGGCTGGACGTACCACTTGAGGATCTCTGCCTCGGTGAGCCCCTCGCCCACGTCCGGCATCTTGAATTCGCGGAAGCGCGTCATTGTGCGGTGCTCCCCTTCCTCAGTACGCGAGCGCGCGGTCGACGGCGTCGAGCACGCGGTCCAGGTTCGGGAGGTACTCCTCCTCGAGCCGGGCCGGCGGGTACGGCGCGTGGAAGGCTCCCACACGCAGCACCGGGGCTTCCAGATGGTAGAAGCAGCGCTCCGTGATCCGCGCGGCGATCTCGGCACCGGAGCCGAAGAAGGTCGGCGCCTCGTGCACGACGACCAGCCGGCGGGTCTTCTCGACGGACGCCTGGACCGTGTCGAAGTCGAGCGGGGAGACCGAACGCAGGTCGAGGACCTCGAGGCTCTTGCCCTCCTCGGCCGCGGCGGCCGCGACCTCCAGGCAGGTCTTCACCATCGGTCCGTACGCGACGAGCGTCAGGTCCGTGCCCTCGCGCACCACGCGGGCCGTGTGCAGCGGCGCGGGGATGGCGGTGGTGTCGACGTCGCCCTTGTCCCAGTAGCGGCGCTTGGGCTCGAAGTAGATCACCGGGTCGTCGGACGCGATGGCCTGCTGCATCATCCAGTAGGCGTCGGCCGGGTTCGACGGCGAGACGCACTTCAGACCCGCGACGTGCGCGAAGAGCGCCTCGGGGGACTCGCTGTGGTGCTCGACCGCGCCGATGCCGCCGCCGTAGGGGATGCGGATGACGACGGGCAGCTTGACCTTGCCGAGCGCCCGGGCGTGCATCTTGGCCAGCTGGGTGACGATCTGGTCGTACGCCGGGAAGACGAAGCCGTCGAACTGGATCTCCACCACGGGCCGGTAGCCGCGCAGCGCCAGGCCGATGGCCGTACCCACGATGCCGGACTCGGCCAGCGGGGTGTCGATGACGCGGTCCTCGCCGAAGTCCTTCTGCAGACCGTCGGTGATCCGGAAGACGCCGCCGAGCTTGCCGACGTCCTCGCCCATGACGAGGACCTTCGCGTCGTCCTCCATGGCCTTGCGCAGGGAGGCGTTGATCGCCTTCCCGAGTGCCATCTTCTCAACAGCCATGATCAGTTGCCCTCCTCGGCGAAGCTCGCCTGGTAGGCGGCGTACTGCGCGCGCTCCTCGTCCACGAGCGCGTGGCCGTCGGCGTAGATGTTCTCGAACATGGCCATGTCGTCGGGGTCGGTCATGTTCCGGATGGCCTCACGCACCCGCTTGCCGGTCGTCTCCGACTCGGTCTCCAGCTCCGTAAAGAAGGCGGCGTCCGCCAGCCCCTCCTTCTCCAGATACGTGCGCAGCCGCAGGATCGGGTCCTTGGCCTCCCACGACTTGCGCTCGTCGTCGCTGCGGTAGCGCGTCGGGTCGTCGGAGGTGGTGTGGGCGCCCATCCGGTACGTGAACGCCTCGACGAGCATCGGGCCCTGGCCGGAGCGGGCGTGCTCCAGGGCGGCCCGGGTCACGGCCAGCACGGCGAGGACGTCGTTGCCGTCCACGCGCACGCCCGGGAAGCCGAAGCCCAGCGCGCGCTGGTAGATCGGCACCCGGGACTGCTTCTCGGTGGGCTCGGAGATCGCCCACTGGTTGTTCTGGCAGAAGAACACGACCGGCGCGTTGTACACGGCCGAAAAGGTGAACGCCTCGTTCACGTCGCCCTGGGAGGAGGCGCCGTCGCCGAAGTACGCGATGACCGCGGAGTCCGCCCCGTCCTTCGCGATGCCCATCGCGTAGCCCGTGGCGTGCAGCGCCTGCGAGCCGATGACGATCGTGTACAGGTGGAAGTTGTTGCTGTTCGGGTCCCAGCCGCCGTTGTTCACGCCGCGGAACATGCCCAGCAGCGACTCGGGCGGGACCCCGCGGCACCAGGCCACGCCGTGCTCGCGGTAGGTCGGGAAGACGTAGTCGTCGTCGCGCAGCGCGCGGCCGGAGCCGATCTGGGCGGCCTCCTGGCCCAGCAGCGACGGCCACAGACCCAGCTCGCCCTGGCGCTGCAGGGTGACGGCCTCGGCGTCGAAGCGGCGGGTCAGCACCATGTCGCGGTACAGCGCGCGCAGCTGGTCGGGGCTGAGGTCGATGGAGTAGTCCGGGTGCTCGACGCGCTCGCCCTCGGGGGTCAGCAGCTGTACGAGCTCGGGCTCCTGGCTGGTCTTCTTGGCCGCAGCGCTGCTCGTGCGCTTGCTGCCGCTGCGACGCGGCGGTTTGCGCGCGGCGGTGCTCTCCACGGTCACGGTGTGCTCCTGACGTTTCTCCGGCCCCCGGGGTCGCCGGGGCCTTAGGACTCCCGACCGGCGGCCGGGAGGCGGCTCACCCGAGTCCCTGGCGGGCGCACGGGGTGTGTGCGCCTGCGTACGGACCGGATGTGACAGGCGCCCGGCGACTACCTCGGCAGGCACGTTACCCAGTGAACGCTGCGCGTGCGAACCGCTCCTGACCTGCGACTTTCCTTGGATTTCCAAGTAAATCGCGGATTCGGCGATCCAACCACTGGTCACGGGCCCGCTGGCGGCCGGGACGCTAGCACGTTAACTCGGAGCCCGGCGGCAGGGGAAGGCCCAATATGTGAGACTGGCATCGTGCCCGAAAACGGAAAAATCACCGTATTCCTACTCGATGACCACGAAGTGGTACGCCGCGGGGTGCACGAGATGCTCGCGGTCGAGTCCGACATCGAGGTCGTCGGCGAGGCCGGAACCGCCGCGGACGCCCTGGTCCGGATCCCGGCCGTGCAGCCGGACGTGGCCGTCCTCGACGTACGCCTGCCCGACGGCAGCGGCGTGGAGGTCTGCCGGGAGATCCGCTCGAACAACCCCGACATCAAGTGCCTGATGCTCACGTCCTTCGCCGACGACGAGGCGCTCTTCGACGCGATCATGGCCGGCGCCTCCGGCTATGTGCTGAAGGCCATCCGGGGCAACGAGCTGCTGACCGCCGTACGCGACGTGGCGGCCGGCAAGTCGCTGCTCGACCCCGTGGCCACCGCCGCCGTACTGGAGCGGCTGCGCGACGGCGGCAAGGACAAGGGCGACGACAAGCTCGCCTCCCTCACCGAGCAGGAGCGCAAGATCCTCGACCTGATCGGCGAGGGCATGACGAACCGCGCGATCGGCGAGGAGCTCCATCTCGCCGAGAAGACGATCAAGAACTACGTCTCGTCGCTGCTGTCGAAGCTGGGCATGGAGCGCAGGTCGCAGGCGGCGGCGTACGTGGCGCGCAAGCAGGCTTCCCGGGGCGAGTAGGGCGGATCAGCCCGCCGTGGCGCCGCCGTCGTTGGTGGCGCCGCCGTCCGTGGTGGTGCCGCCGTCCGTCGTCGTACCGCCGTCGGTCGTCGTGCCGCCGTCCGTGGTGGTGCCGCCGTCCGTCGTCGTGCCGCCGTCGGTCGTCGTGCCGCCGTCCGTGGTGGTGCCGCCGTCCGTCGTCGTACCGCCGTCCGTCGTCGTACCGCCGTCGCCCGACGGGGACTGCGAGGGCGACTGCGACGGCTCTTCCGAGGGCGTCTGTGACGGCTCCTGCGAGGGCGTGGTGTGCTCGGTCTCGTCGAACGTCGGCTCGTCCTCGGTCGGCTCGTCCGACTCCTCGGGCTGCGACTGCTCCTCCGACGGCGTCTGCTCCAGCGTCGGTGTGGGCGTCTGCTTGTTCTCCTGCCCGTCGCCCGGGTCGGACTGGCTGAGGGCGAAGGCCACGCCCGCGACGACCGCCACCACGGCCAGCGCCGCCAGCAGCCACCACTTGCCCCGGCCCCCGCTCTCCTCGCGCGGACCCGGGTCGAAGCCGCCGTCGTCCGGCCCGCTCTGGCGCAGCAGCCGCGGCGGGGTGTCCCGGCCCGCGGCGCCGCCGCCCAGCACGGTGGTCGCCGTCGGCGAGCCCATGGGCGGGGTGTGACCCGCCATCGGCACCGCGCCGGTGTTCCAGGCGCCGGTGTGCCCGCCGACCTCGCGGTACATCCGCAGGGCGTACTCCACGACGCCCCGCATCTCCTCGGCCGTCTGGAACCGGTCGTCCGGCTCCTTGGCCAGCGAGCGCATCACCAGGCCGTCCAGCTCCGGCGGCACGGTGTCGCTGTGCGCGGACGGGGGCAGCGGCATGTCCTGGACGTGCTGGTAGACCACGGACAACGGGGTCTCGCCGACGAACGGGGGCCGCAGGGCCAGCAGCTCGTACAGCAGGCAGCCCACGGCGTACAGATCGGAGCGGGTGTCGATGGTCTTGCCCAGCGCCTGCTCGGGGGAGAGGTACTGGGGCGTGCCCATGACCATGCCGGTCTGGGTCATGGTGGAGGCCGCCGCGTGCATGGCGCGGGCGATGCCGAAGTCCATCACCTTCACCGCGCCGGTGCTGGTGATGATGACGTTCGCGGGCTTGATGTCGCGGTGCACGATGCCGTGCGTGTGGCTGTAGGCCAGGGCCTCCAGCACACCGGAGATGATCAGCAGCGCCTGGTCCACGGGCGGGGCTTCGGCGTCGACGAGCAGCTCGCGGATGGTCTTGCCCTCGACGAGCTCCATCACGATGTACGGCACGGAGTTGCCGTTCACCTCGTCCTCGCCGGAGTCGTAGACCGCGACGATCGCGTGGTGGTTCAGGCCGGCCACGGACTGGGCCTCGCGGGTGAAGCGGGCCTTGGACGTCGGGTCCTCGGCGAGGTCCGCGCGCAGCAGCTTCACGGCGACCTCGCGGCCCAGGCGGACGTCCTCGGCGGCGAACACCTCGGCCATACCGCCGCGGCCGATCCGCCGGGTCAGGCGGTAGCGGCCGTCGCCGACGAGCCCGCCGTTGCCCCAGGCCTCGGGCGAGTCGGGCATACCGCGCTGGCCCGTGGGCCCGCCGGTAGCGCCCGCTCCGGACGGCTCGTGCGGATTGTCCGTCTGCGCCATCAGTCCTCGCCCGTGGTCCATCGCCTCTGGCTGCACGGTACCGCGCGATCAGCGCGTTTCTTCCCGTCCGGCTGCCACTGTCGTGAACGGACCATGCAACCGGGTCTCTGCCGTGCGTGGCAAATCCGCAGGCGGATTTGCGTGGGCAGGTCAAGGAAGTGTGATACGTGGCGCTTGTGCGTCGCGGTCCGTCGCGCGCGCCGCGCTCACGCCCCTGCGCGGTCGGCGCTGCGCGCCTCGGCCTCAGACGCCGGCCGGGCTGGGATCGCGGTGCCGCCCCGCACACCGGGGCACCGGAGCTATCGGCGCTACGCGCCTCGGCCTCAAACGCCGGCCGGGCTGGGATCGCGGTCCGGCCCCGCACACCGGGGCACCGGAACTGTCGGCGCTACGCGCCTCGGCCTCAAACGCCGGCCGGGCTGGGATCGCGGTCCGGCCCCGCACACCGGGGCACCGGAGCTATCGGCGCTACGCGCCTCGGCCTCAAACGCCGGCCGGGCTGAGGACGCACCCCGGTCCCGTTTCGCCGTAGCGCCGGGCTGGGCTGGGGTGTCGCCGTGTCCCCAGGCGCCGGCGTCAGGTAAGGCGGACGGTGACGGGTGGTGTGTGGGTGGGGGCAATCCCCGCGCCGGAGGCGCGGGGCGGCGCCGGCGCCACGGCACCGTTACGGAACGGACAAGCGGCTTGACGTGCCTGCACGGGCGGGCAGACTTGCCTTGCGTTGGCGATTACCGCACTGGGGGGCATCCGATCATGGGCGAGCCGCACGGGGACCGTGGGGGGCGATCGCTGGCCGGCGGCCGCTATCAGCTGCAGCAGCTGCTCGGTGCCGGAGGCATGGCCTCCGTGCACCTCGCACACGACACGTTCCTCGACCGCCCCGTGGCGATCAAGACGCTGCACGGCGAGCTCGGCCGCGAGGAGTCCTTCCGCCAGCGCTTCCGCCGCGAGGCACAGGCCGTGGCCAGGCTGTCGCACCCGAACGTCGTGTCCGTCTTCGACACCGGCGAGGACCACCTCGACGGCGCCCTCACCCCGTACATCGTGATGGAGTACGTCGAGGGCAGCCCGTTGCGCGACGTACTGGACGCCGACATCGCCGCGTACGGCGCGATGCCCGCCGACAAGGCGCTGCGGATCACCGCGGACGTGCTCGCCGCCCTGGAGGCCAGCCACGAGCACGGCATCGTGCACCGCGACATCAAGCCCGCGAACGTGATGATCGACAAGCGCGGCCTGGTCAAGGTGATGGACTTCGGCATCGCCCGCGCCATGCAGTCCGGTGTCACGAGCATGACCCAGACCGGCATGGTCGTGGGCACGCCCCAGTACCTCTCCCCCGAGCAGGCGCTGGGGCGCGGCGTCGACGCCCGCTCCGACGTCTACTCCGTGGGCATCCTGCTCTTCGAGCTGCTGACGGGGCGGATCCCGTTCGACGCGGACTCCCCGCTGGCGATCGCGTACGCCCACGTCCAGGAGGCGCCCCCGGCACCCTCCGCCTTCAACCGCGCCGTGCCGCCCGTCGTCGACACGCTCGTGGGCCGCGCGCTGGCGAAGAACCCGAACGAACGCTTCCCCACCGCCCGGGAGATGAACACCGAGGCGCGCCGCGCGGGCGGTATGACCCCGCCCGGCGCGATGCCCGCGGTCGTCGCCGCCCCGCACCACCAGTCGGGCGCCGGCGTGGCCTCCGCGGTGTTCCCGCCCGTGAACCCGGCGGCCGGCCCGTACCACTCACCGCCCCCGGGCGCCCCGCAGGGCTACCAACCCCTCAGCCTTCCCCAAGCTCTCGGCTTCGCTCGAGCAGGGGAGACCCCAATCGCCGGCTTCGGCCAGGCCCCGCCGACCCCGCCGGCGGGCGGTTACGCCACGCCCCCGCCGTACTCCCTCACCCCGCACCCGCCGGCCGGGCAGCCCGGCCGCAAGCGCAACACGGCGCTGATCGTCGCCTCGGCGATGGCCGCGATCGCCGCGGTCGCCGCGGTGGTCCTCGTGATCGCGCTCCAGGGTGACGACAAGAACGGCGACCCGGGCGCCGGCGGCAGCACGACGGCCACCCAGGGCACCAGCCCGCAGAGCACCGCGGACGCCAAGCAGGGCTTCCGGGAGCCTGACCGCTCGCGCACGATCGACGCGAGCCGCTGCACCGAGGCCCGGCCGGACTACGACGACAAGACCAAGCTCAGCGTGCCGGACTTCACGTACAAGGACTGGCACTCGGTCCGCGACTGCCTGACGGCCGCGGGCTGGACCTACGACGTCACCAAGCGGGACGACAGCCTCTGGCCGCAGGACACGGTGCTCGACCAGAACTTCAGCTCGCTGGACGGCTTCGACCCGAAGAAGGACCGCCTCAGGCTGGTCATCGCCACCGGCTACCCGCAGGGCTGAGCACCGCGTACGACGAAGGGGCGGCCACCCGGGCCGCCCCTCTCACGTCTCACGCCGAAGTCCTCACAGGTACGGACCCGACCGCGCCCCGCCCTGCCGCGGCCCGGCCTCCTCCTCGAGGCCGCCCGAGCCGGGCGGCAGCGCGCGGCGCATCTGCTCCAGCTGGGCGCGGGCCGCCATCTGCTGGGCGAACAGCGTCGTCTGGATGCCGTGGAAGAGGCCCTCCAGCCAGCCCACCAGCTGGGCCTGCGCGATCCGCAGCTCCGCCTCGCTCGGCACCACGTCGTCCGTGAACGGCAGCGACAGGCGCTCCAGTTCGTCGATCAGGTCGGGGGCGAGCCCGTCCTCCAGCTCCTTCACCGAGCTGGCGTGGATCTCCTTCAGCCGCACCCGGCTCGCCTCGTCCAGAGGCGCCGCCCGCACTTCCTCCAGCAGCTGCTTGATCATGCTGCCGATCCGCATGACCTTCGCCGGCTGTTCGACCATCTCCGTCACCGGAACCTCGCGTGACTCGTCATCCCCGTTCCCGCCGCCCGGGAGGGCGTTGCCGATGGCCATCCCGTCCGGTCCGACGACCAGGATGTGCTGGTTGTCCTGCGACTGCTCGTGGCTCGGAGTATTCATACGTCCCATTGTCCCGTACGGGCGGCCCGCCATGGTTGTGCCCCCGTACCGACGGGCCGAACCCGCCCGGTACGGGGGCACCGCCCCCCGTTCCCCCGTTACGCCTCGGCCCGGCGGGCCAGAGCGGTCCTGGAGCGCGTCACCAGCGCCGCCAGCAGGCCCGCGCCGAGGGGGACCGCGACCAGCAGCACCGCGAGCGTGTCCCAGGGGAGCACGATCGGCACGTGCGGCTTGGACGTCCAGTTCCCCGACGCCAGCATCTCGCGGTAGTGCTTCAGCCCGATCCGCTCGTCCGCGAGCCGCAGGCCGACCGCCGGCAGCACGCCCGCCGCCGACCCCAGCACCACGCCCATCGCCGCGACCGCGGCGCACTGCAGGCCGGACAGGGTGCGCCGGACCCGCGGCGCCGCGCCGACCGCGGCGAGGGTCCGCAGATCGGACTCGGCGTCGGCCTGCGCGAGGCCGGTGGCGATGCCGGCGGCGCCGATCGTCACCAGGGCGGCGAAGCCGAGCAGTCCGAGCTGGACGAAGCCGCGCTCCGGTACGAAGCCCTGCTCGACGTACAGCTCGGCCTCGGCGCCCAGATCGGCCTCCTCCTTCTCGTACGCCTGCTTCTCCTTGCTGGTGGGCGGGCGCTCGGTGGTGAAGTACGCGCCGAGCGGCCGGTCCGCCAGCCCCGCGTCCCGCACCACCTCGGGCGGCACCACCGCGCCCAGCCAGCGGGCGCCCGCGTCGGACTCGACGATCACGGCCGGGACGGAGCCGGCCTCGGCGGGGCCGTCCTTGCCCTCGACGTCCTCGGTCCAGGCGCCGATGCGGATCCGGCCGTCCTCGACGTACCTCCTGCCGAACGCCACCGCCTTGCCGTCGGCGAGCGCCGCCTTGGCCTCGGGGGAGTCCAGACCGAAGACCTCCAGCAGCGAGGCGTCGCCGACCATGAGCTCCGCGGGCCGGTAGGAGTAGTCGTCCCCGCCGTAGCCGGCGCAGCGCCAGTCCTCCTTGGCGAGCCGCAGCCTCTCCTGCGGCGGGAGCGCCTCGCCCTCCCTGTCGTCCAGCGGGCACCGGTTGGCCGCCGGCACGATCACCTGGACCTCGGTCTGCTCCCTCTCCGCCCCCCTGGCCTTCCCCAGGACCACGCCGAAGTCGGCGCGCCGGTCCACCGGCAGGGTCCGTTCGACCGCGGCGGCGACCGGATCGCGGTCGACGCCCTGGTCGGCGTACGCCGTCACCGACACCATCCCGTCGGGCAGCCGCGCCTCGTAACGGTCGCGCTGGCCCTGCTCGTCGCTGCTCATGAACGTGGCCACCGCCACCGTCCCGGCCACCGCCGCCAGCACCGCCGCGACGGCGGGCGCCGTACGGCCCCGGTTGCGCACCGCGTCGCGCACCGCGAGCCGCGGCGACAGCGGCAGCCAGCGGCCGATCCGCCCGAACACGCCGATCAGCAGCGGCGTCAGCGCCACCACGCCCAGCTCGGCGACGCCGCTGCCGAACCCGACCAGCAGGAAGCTGTCCGTCTGGGTCGCCCCGTACAGCGCGACCGCGGCCCCGAGGCCGACGGCGGCCAGCCCGAGCGTCGGCAGCAGGCGTCCGGTGCGCCGCACCCCGCGGCGGCCGGTGAGGGAGGCCAGCACGGTCTGCCGGGAGGCGGTGACGGCCGGCACGATCGCCGCCAGCAGCCCGGTGACGACGGCCAGCAGCGCGATCCCGCCCAGCTCGGCGGGCCGCAGCTGGAGCCCGCCGAAGCGCTGGCCCACCAGGCCCTCCAGCAGCGGCCGGAAGGCCAGCGTCAGGGCCACGGCCAGCACCAGCCCGGCCACCGCGGCGGCCACGCCCAGCACCAGTCCGCCGCCCAGCACGATCGCCCTGATATGGGAGCGGTTGCCGCCGTTGGCGCCGACCAGGCCCAGCTGGCGGCGCGAGCGGCGGGCGCCGACGGCGAAGGCGGGCCCGGCCAGCAGGCAGATCTCCAGCATCGCGAGCCCCGCCACGGTGGCCGCGACCACCAGGACCTCGGCGTCGGCGTCCTGCGCGCCCTGCCGGCTCCATCCGCCCTGCTCGGTCGTGTAGTACGGCACCTGGTCGTCCGGCGGCGGGTTCAGCAGCACGGACCGGGAGACCACCTGCAGGCCCTTGGTGTTGAGCTGCTTGACCTGGTCCCAGCTGACACCGCTGGGCAGGGCGACGAGGTAGCCCCGCTCCGGCGCCGGGCCCTCGGACTGCGCGGGGTCGGTGAGCAGATGGCCCGGGGTGCCGAGGAGTTCGGAGTTCTTCAGCTCCCTCGGCAGCTCGTAGGCGCCGGTGATGCGGAAGGTGCGGTTCGTCTCGCCGCGCAGGGTGACGCGGGAGCCGACGTACAGCCCGCTCTCGTCGAGGAAGTGCTGGGTGGCGGCGACCTCGTCGGGTGCGTCGGGGAACTCGCCGCGCAGCCGGGTCACGATGCCCTTGGTGAGGGGCGAGGCGGTGTCCAGCTCGCGGAGCGAGGTGTAGAGGATGCCGTGCCTGGTGCGGGCGCGACCGTACCCCTCGGAGTTGGTGACGACGGTGGCCCCGGCGGGCAGCAGCGCGGGCACGTCGACGGCCTTGGGCGGTTCGCCGCCGGAGGGCTCGTCGTCGATGTTCACGGGGGCCATGCCGCCCTCGCGCGGGTCGGGCGCCTGGTAGATCGGCTCGCCACCGGACCAGCCGGGGGTCACCAGGGCGTCCGCCGCGCCGAGTTCGCGGGTCAGCTGCTCCTCGATGGTGAGATCGGTGGAGCGCACGGTGATGTCGGCCGCCCCGACGCCCATGATGGGCAGGGCGATCATCGACAGGACGAGCAGGCTGCGGCCCTTGTTGCGGACGGCGTCACGGCGCGCGATCCGCAACGAGGCGCGCCAGCCGCGCAGCCAGGCGTTCACCGGACTCCCTCACCGGCCAGCAGCTGCTCGGCACCGCCGCGCAGGGTCTGGTCGACGACGGAGCCGTCGCGCAGGAACACCACCCGGTCCGCCCAGGCCGCGAAGCGCGGCTCGTGGGTGACGAGCACCCCGGCGGCGCCCGCGTCGCAGCGCTCGCGCAGCAGCCCGAGCACGGCCTCGCCGGTCTCGGAGTCCAGCGCGCCCGTCGGCTCGTCGGCCAGCACCAGCCGGCGGTCGCCGACCAGCGCGCGGGCGATGGCGACGCGCTGCTGCTGACCGCCGGACATCTCGTCCGGGAAGCGGTCGGCGAGCTCCGCCAGCCCCATCTCCTCGAGCGCGGCGAGGGCCTCCTTGCGGGCCTTCCCCGCCCGTACGCCGTCGAGTTCGCGGGGCAGCGCGATGTTCTCGGCGGCCGTCAGCGCCGGGATGAGGTTGTAGTCCTGGAAGACGTAGCCGATGGAGCGGCGGCGCAGCGCGGCCAGCCGCCGCCGGCTCACCGCGGTGATGTCGGTCCCCTCCACGAACACGCCGCCCGAGGTGGGCGTGTCCAGCCCGCCGGCCAGCGTGAGGAGGGTGGACTTGCCGGAGCCGGACGGGCCCATCACGGCGACGAGTTCGCCGGCGTGCACGTCCAGATCGATGCCGCGCAGCGCGTGCACCTCGGTGGCCCCGGTGCCGTGGGTGCGGGTCAGGGCCCGCAACTGCAGCACGGGGCGCTGCTCCTGGCCGGACATGGTTTCCCCCTGGTGGTTCGTCGTCCGGGCGTCGGGCCCGGTGCTGGTTCCGGTGTTCATCGGGTGCTGGTCCTGGCGTTCATCGGGTGCCGGTCCTGGCGTTCAGCCGGCGGAGTCGGAGTGCGCGCGGACGGGTTCGCCGGGCTGCGGCTGCCGCTTCGGCGTGCGGTGGGAGAGGCGGACCAGCCGTGACTCCGAGTGGTCCAGCCAGCGGGCCTCGGCCTCGCTCTGGAAGATCAGCTGCTCCAGTACGAGCAGCCAGGCCACGGCGTCGCTGCCCGCGTCCCCCTCCTCCACCGCCTGCAGGGCCTCCACCTTCAGCCGCGTGTAGTCCTGCATTGCCTTGAGCGTGTGGTGGCGCTGGCGCTGGATGACGTCCTTGATGTCGACGTCGGGCGCGCCGACGGCCATGGCGAGCTTGATGGCCAGCTCGTCGCGCGCGGGCCGCTGGCGGTCCACGGGCGTGGCGTACCAGGAGCGCAGTTCGGCGCGGCCCTCACCGGTGATGGCGTACAGCGGGTGGCCGGAGTCGTCGGCCCCGTGCGGGGTGACGAAGCCGTCGCGCTCCAGCCGGCTCAGCGTCGTGTACACCTGGCCGACGTTCAGCGGCCAGGTGGCGCCCGTGCGGGCCTCGAACTCGGCGCGGAGCTGATTGCCGTAGCGGGGGCCCGGTTCGAGGAGGGCGAGAAGTCCGTGGCGGATCGACATACTCGGTATGTATACCGAGTATGCAGCGCCTCGGCAAGCACCCCTACCCGATCAGGTCACTCGGAAATGCCCCGGTTTGCCTCACATGTGACGCTCGTTCTGTCACTCGGCGTTCCCGGTACGGGAAAGGGGCAGGGCCGTGGTCCACGTACTCCGCCCGCACCGCGCGGCCGCTCGGCTGGCCGCCGCGGCGGTGCTGGCCGGTGTGCTGCCGGTGGTCGCGCCGGAAGCGGCGCTCGGACTCGCGGAGGGGCGCGGAGGCGGCCTGCGCTCCGGAGTACGGGCGGAGGCCGACCCGTTCTCACCGCCCCCGGACCGGCTGGCAGGCAGCCAGGCGGGGGAGGGGCGGACGCGTCCGGGGCGGGGCGAGGAGAGCGCGCAGGCATCCGTGCCCCCGGTTCCGGAGGCGTCGGACGTCCCGGCCGCCGAGGCTTCGCAGCCGCCGGCCGCGGAGGCCGGAGGAGGTCCGTCCGCGGACGCGGGAACGGGTATGAGCGCGGCACCGGCCGGCAGTGCGCCCCCGGCCGAGGGCTCCCCCGGCGCCACTGCGAGCGGCGCCGTACCGGAGGCGACGCCGTCCGGTTCGCCCCCACCGGTACGGGAGTCCGAGGCGGCGGCCGCCGGACCCGGGAGCGGACATCCCACCGCCGGGTCCCGCCCCCGCAAACCGTCCGCCCCCCGCCCGCACCTCACCCCGCGACCGGTCACCCCGCCCTACGCCGAGGAGGAGCCGTCCGCGCCGCTGCTGCCGCCCGGTTCGGCGCCGGAGCAGACGCTGACGTACATCCTCGAGGCGGAGGAGTCCGCCTCGCCCCGGGCGATGCGGCACCAGCGCGCGGCGGCGGCCGCGGAGCGGGTGCTGCCGTTCGGGACGGGGATGGTGCTGATGGGCCTGGGTCTGGGCTTCATCGGACTGCGGCTGCGCCGCAGACCGCCGGGGGGCTGGTAGGTCACCGGGGGCCCGACCGGCCTGGAGCGCCGGGGCGCCGGGGCGCCGGGGCGCAGGCTCAGTTGAGCAGCAGGACCTTCCCCACGTGCGCCCCCGACTCCACCACCCGGTGGGCCTCCTCCGCCTCGTGCATCGGCACGGCCCGGTCGACGACCGGGTGGATGCGCCCGCTCTCCAGCAGGGGCCAGACGTGCTCGGCGACGGCCGCCACGATGGCCGCCTTCTCCCCCGCGGGGCGGGCACGCAGCGTGGTCGCGGTGATGGCGGCGCGCTTGGCCATCAGGGCGCCGAGGTTGAGCTCGCCCTTCACGCCGCCCTGCAGGCCGATCACGGCGATACGGCCGTTCACGGCGAGGGCCTTGACGTTCTGCGCCAGGTACTTGGCGCCGATGATGTCGAGGATGACGTCCGCGCCCGCGCCGTCCGTCGCCTTGAGCAGCTCGGCGGCGAAGTCCTGCTCGCGGTAGTCGATGAGGATGTCGGCCCCGAGCTCGCGGCACCGCTCCAGTTTGGCGGGGCTGCCGGCCGTCACGGCGACACGGGCGCCGACGGCCTTGGCCAGCTGGATCGCCATCGTGCCGATGCCGCTGGCGCCGCCGTGCACCAGCAGGGTCTCGCCCGGCCGCAGGTGGGCGATCATGAAGACGTTGGACCAGACCGTGCAGGTGACCTCGGGCAGCGCCGCGGCGGTGACCAGGTCGATGCCCTGCGGTACGGGGAGCAGCTGGCCGGCGGGGACGGCCACCTTCTGGGCGTAACCGCCGCCGCTGAGCAGGGCGCACACCTCCTGGCCGAGCTGCCAGCCGGTGGTGCCCTCGCCGAGGCCGACGATCCGGCCGGAGACCTCGAGCCCCGGGTACGGCGGGGTGCCGGGGGGCGGGTCGTAGAAGCCCTGGCGCTGCAGGATGTCCGCCCGGTTCACGGCGCCTGCGGCCACCTCGACGAGCACCTCGCCGGGCGCGGGTACGGGATCGGGGACCTCGGCCCAGGTCAGCGCCTCGGGTCCACCGGCCACGGGGATGGTGATCGCGAACATGCCTCAGACGGTACTCCCGCACCCGCCCTCCGCGTCCCCCGTCCCCGAACCTTTCCCGGGGTCCGCCGCGCGGAGGTCACGCGACCGGGGCGCGCTTGATCGTGATGAGGCGGTCCGTCAGCTGGATGGCCTGGGCCTCCGGGGCGTCGTACGGGAGCACCCGGTGGCCGCGCACCACCGCCACCACCAGGTCGTCCGCCTCGCGCGGGGAGCGGCCCGCGTCCGCCCGGGTGGCCGGGCGGTCCACCAGGTCCAGGCCCGAGCCCTGGAGGATCAGGTCCTCCATCACCGAGCCCGCGGCGGGGCTGAGGACCGACAGGCCCAGCAGGCGGCCCGCGGCCGAGGCGCTGGTGATCACCGCGTTCGCGCCGGACTGGCGCAGCAGGGGGACGTTCTCCTCCTCGCGGGCCGCGGCGACGATGTTCGCCCGCGGGTTGAGCTGCCGGGCCGTGAGGATCACGAGCGCCGCGGTGTCGTCGCGCTGCGAGGCGATCACGATCTGCCGGGCGCGCTCGACCTCCGCCCGCCGCAGCACCTCGCTGCGCGTCGCGTCGCCGACGACGCCCGCGAAACCGTCCGCGTTGGCGGCGCTGATGCTCTTCGCGCTGTTGTCGATCACCACGACGCCGTCCTTGGAGAGACCGGTCGTACACAGGGTCTGCAGGGCGGAACGCCCCTTCGTGCCGTAGCCGACGACGATCGTGTGATCGCGCAATCTGGACCTCCAGCGTTCGATCCGCCACTGATCGCGGGTGTGCTTGGTGAGCACCTCCAGCGTCGTGCCGACCAGGA
This sequence comes from Streptomyces sp. NPDC051940, assembly GCF_040680895.1. Lineage (NCBI taxonomy): Bacteria > Bacillati > Actinomycetota > Actinomycetes > Kitasatosporales > Streptomycetaceae > Streptomyces > Streptomyces sp. NPDC051940. The sequence continues at coordinate 62,337 of NZ_JBFAXR010000010.1, forward strand.
TGATCAGGAACAGGACGCGCAGCGGCGTCACCACGAGGATGGTCGTCAGCCGGGTGCCGTCGGTGGCCGGGACGATGTCCCCGTACCCGGTGGTGGAGAGCGACACGGTGGCGTAGTACGCCGCGTCCAGGAAGGACAGCGATCCGTCGGCGTTGTCGGTGTAGCCGTCGCGGCTGACGTACACCACCAGCGTGGTGATCAGCAGCAGGAGCAGCGCCATCAGCAGCCGTGTGCCGACCTGCCGCATCGGGCCCGAGATGTGCGTGGGCAGCACGACGCGTTCGGCGAGCGTCGGCCTGGCGGTGTCCGGCTGCTCGTCGGGCTGCCGGGCGCCGTCCGCGGGCTCCCCGGCGTCGGGGAGCTTCACTCCCCCGTCCTCCACGGCAGCGGCAGCAGCAGCGCGTCCTGACCGGCCCGCGCGCCGCCGGGCGGCACGACGGCCAGCGCCTGCGCCGAGGCCAGGCCGCGGAGCATGGCGGGGCCGGTGAAGTGCAGTGGGCGGGCGCGGCCCGCTCCGTCGTACGCCACGGGGACGACGCGCGTGTCCCGCGGATGGCCCGTGACGTCCTCCGTCAGCGCGGCCCTCGTCTCCGCCCGCGGCGGGGCCCCGCGCAGCGCGCGCAGCAGCGGCTCGGCCAGGGTCACCAGGCCGGTGACGGCGGCGAGCGGGTTGCCGGGCAGCCCCGCCAGATGGGCGCCGTTGGGCAGCCGGGCCAGCAGCATGGGGTGGCCGGGGCGCACCTGGACGCCGTCGACCAGCAGATCGGCGTGGAGCCGGCGCAGTGTGCCGTGCACGTGGTCGACCGGCCCGTCGGCGGTGCCGCCGGTGGTCACGACGAGCTGGGCGGTGCTGGTGGCGACCGCCTCGTACAGCAGCTCCGCGTCGTCGCCGAGGCGGCGGGTGACGAACGCGTCGGCGCCCAGCGCGTGCAGCCACGGCGCGAGCATCGGGCCGAGCGCGTCGCGGATCCGGCCCCCGGACGGCAGCCCGCGGTGCAGCAGCTCCTCGCCCAGCACCAGCACCTCGACGCGCGGGCGCGGGTACACGCTCAGCTCGTCGTACCCGGCGGCCGCCGCCAGCCCGGCGACCGCCGGGGTGACCTCGGCGCCGGCCGCCAGCAGCGGCGTACCGGAGCGGCACTCCTGGCCCCGCGGGCGGATGTCCTGGCCGGTGCGTACGTCACGCGCGTGCAGCGTGCCGTCGGCGCGCACCGCCGCGTGCTCGGAACGGACGACGGCCGTCGCCCCGGCGGGGACGCGGGCGCCGGTGGCGATACGGACCGCCCCGCCGTCCTCCAGGGTCGCGGCGTCCGCGGCGCCGGCGAGGATGCCCTGGCCCTCGGCGAGCTGCCAGGGGCCGGGTCCGGCGACGGCGTAGCCGTCCATCGCGGAGGTGTCGAAGGGCGGCAGGTCGGCGAGGGACTGGAGCGGGGCCGCCAGGACGTGGCCGACGGCCTGCGCCAGGGCGCGCGGCACGGGGGTGAGGGGGCGGGCGGCGCGGGTGGCCAGGCGGTGGGCCTCGGGCCAGGGCGTTGCCGCGTGGGGGTGGGCCTGGTGGGCCTGGTGGGCCTGGTGGGCCTGGTGGGCCTGGTGGGCCTGGTGGGTCTGATGGGTCTGATGGGTCTGATGGGGCGCCGTGAAAGGCTCCGGCTCCTCGCGGTCCAGCGTGAACGCGTCGCCGTACTCCTCGCCCCGGGGCGCGGCCAGATGCGCGTTCCCGAGCGACAGCGCCTCGTCGAACTCGTCCCGCTCGACGGCCCCGCGCCGCGGCGTCATCCGCCCGCCCCGGACTCGCCGTCCTCCGCCGCCCAGCGCGCCGCCAGCTCCGCGCACCTGCGGGCCGCCTCGGCGACGGCCTCGGGGCCGCCCCCCTTGGCCGCCGCGGCGTAGCCCACCAGGAACGTCGTCAGCGGCGCCGCCGGCCGGGCCACGCCGTGGGCGGCGTCGCGGGCGAGGTCGAGCAGGACGGCGGTGTCCACGTCCAGTTCGATGCCCAGCTCGTTCTTGACTGCAGTCAGCCATTCATCCAGCACGGTCCCATGCTCCCTGATCCTCGCTCTGGCAACGGCGAGATCCTCCCAGGTGTCGCAGTCGAAAGCACTGGAGCCGGCGGCGATCCGGTTCAGCCGCAGTCCCCGGACGAGGCGCCGCAGCGGGAGTCCGGCGAGCGTGCCGTGCTCCTTCGCCAGCCGCGCGAGTCCGTCGCGCAGGGCGTCGGTGCGGTACGCCGCGACGAGCGGCTGGTCGCGGCCGTCCTCGTCGACGAGCAGCGCGCCCTCCCCGTCCCCCAGGGCGCCGGTCAACTGCCGCACGATGCCCGGTTCGAGGAACGGAAGGTCGCCGGAGAGCACCACGACGACCCCGGCGCGTACCGCCGCGAGGCCCGCCGCCAGCGCGGCCACGGGGCCGCCGCCGGGCGGGTCCTCCCGGGCCCAGACGACGTCGGCGGCGGTCTCCCGCCGCGGGCCGACGACCACGACCGTCCCGGCCCCGCGGCAGGCCGCGACCACCCGCTCGGCCAGCGGCCGGCCGCCCACGGACAGCCAGGGCTTGTCGGCACCGCCGAGCCGGCGGGCCGCCCCGCCGGTGAGCACCACAGCGTCGTACGCCATGGGCTCCAGTATGCGGGCCGGGTCACGGCGCCCGGTCAGGTAGCGTCGGTGGCATGGTCTTCGGTTCTCATGTGCCCACCGTCCGCGTCGACGAGCTGTCCGACGCCGACTTCCTGCTCGACGTGCGCGAGGACGAGGAGTGGCACGCCGGCCACGCCCCCGCCGCGCTGCACATCCCGATGAGCGAGTTCGTCGCCCGCTACGGCGAGCTGACGGAGGCCGCCCCCCAGGACGGCCGCATCAACGTGATCTGCCGCTCGGGCGGCCGCTCCGCCCAGGTGGCGATGTACCTCGGCCAGCAGGGCATGGACGCGGTGAACGTCGCCGGCGGCATGGAGGCGTGGGCGGTCTCGGGCCGCCCGGTGGTGGACGGGGCGGGGCAGCCGGGGGCGGTGCTGTAGGACGCGGGCACCCTCGCGCGGACAGACCCCGCCCGCCCGGGGGCCACGCCCTTTCCAGGCTATCGGCCGGCACCGACGGATCCGCCGGTTATCCACAGGCGACGCCCGCCCGGGCCCTCACGCCTCGGCGGCCAGCAGTTCGCCCAGTGCCTCCTCGTGGGCCGCCGCCGGGCCGAGGGACAGCTCGAGGTGTTTCGCCCAGGCGTGGTAGCGGTGCAGGGTGTAGTCCGTGTCCGCGCCGAAGCCGCCGTGCAGGTGCTGGGCCGTCTGCACCACCCGGCGGACGCCGTCGGAGGCCCAGATCTTCGCCACCGCCACGTCCGCGGGCGCCAGACTCCACGCCGCCTGCCACAGGGTGACCTCCATCGCCCGCAGGTCGATGTAGCGGTCCGCCGCCTGGACCGCGACGGCCTGGAACGTCGCGATGGGGTGCCCGAACTGCTCGCGCTTCGAGGCGTACTCGCCCGTCATGCCGAGCACCGCCTGCCCGAGGCCCAGCGCCAGCGCGCAGGTGCCGACGGCGAGGACCGAGCGCAGCCACTCCCACGCGCCGTCCGCGTCCAGCACCAGCTGCGGGCGTACGGCCGACAGCCGCACCTCAGCCATCCGTTCGCCGCTCGTCGAGACCTGGTCCGCGAGCGTGAGGCCCGCCGCGTCGCGCGGCACCAGCGCGAGCACCGGCTGGCCGTCCGCCGCGTGCGCCGGCACGAGGACCGCGTCGGCCGACTGCGCCCACGGCACCGCCGTCTGCGCGCCGTCCAGCAGCCAGCCCTCACCGTCGCGCCGCGCCGACACGGCGAGCGCCGCCGAATCGTGTCCGGTACGGCCCGCGGCGGCCGCGGTCAGCACGTACTCGCCGCGCACCACGCGGCCCAGCAGCTCCGCGGCACCGGGCGCGTCGGCCCCGTACCGCTGCAGGGCCAGCGCCGCGGCCCCCGTCTCCAGCAGCGGCACGCGCGCCAGCACCCGCGCGGACTCCCGCAGCACCAGGCAGAACGCGAGCAGGTCGAGACCCGACCCGCCGTGCTCCGGGTCCAGTTGCAGCCCGATCAGGTCGGCCGCGGCCAGGCCGCGCCACAGCGGCCGGTCGAAGTCGTCCGCCACCGCGCCCGGCACGAGCGCGGGGCTGGGCACCGCGTCCGGCCGGACGCCGGAGAACACCGCCTTCGCCGCCTCTGCGGCGGCCTGCTGTTCCTCGCTGAAGGTGAAGTCCATGGCAGCGGAAGGTAGAACAGGTTCTACCAAGAGGGAAGGCCCGTGACGGCACGACCTGAAGGGGCCCTGACCGCACGACGTGACCCCACGCCCTACCGGTCGAAGTCCAGCTCCACCTTCTCCGTCACCGGATGCGACTGGCACGCCAGGACGTAACCGCCCTCCACCTCGTCCGGCTCCAGCGCGAAGTTGCGGTCCATCCGCACCTCGCCCTCGACCAGGAACGCCCGGCACGTGCCGCACACCCCGCCCTTGCAGGCGTACGGCGCGTCCGCCCGGTTGCGCAGCACCGTCTCCAGCAGCGTCTCGCCCTGCTGCACCGGCCAGCTGCCGGACCGCCCGCCGAGCTTCGCGGTGACCGAGGCCCGGTCGGGCGCGACGACCGGCGGCGCGGCGGGCGTGGAGCCGTCGTCCACGTGGAAGATCTCCTCGTGGATCCGCCCCCGCTTCACGCCCAGCCCCCGCAGCGCCTGCTCCGCGCCCTGCACCAGCCCGTACGGCCCGCACAGGAACCAGCCGTCGACGTCCTCCACCGGCAGCAGCGCGGGCAGCAGCCCCGCCAGCCGCTGCCGGTCCAGCCGCCCGGACTCCAGCCCGGACTGCGTCTCCTCACGCGACAGCGTCTGTACGAGGTGGAAGCGCGCCGGATACCGGTCCTTCAGATCGGCGACCTCCTCCAGGAACATCGTCGACAGCGCCGTACGGTCGCTGCGGACGAGGCAGAAGCGCGCGTCCGGGTCCCGCTCCAGCAGGGTCGCCGCGATCGACAGCACCGGGGTGATGCCGCTGCCGCCGACGACCGCCGCCCAGTACCCGCCGGGGCGCGGCGTCTCGCGCAGCCCGAAGCGCCCGGCCGGGGTCATGACCTCCAGGACCTCGCCCGCGGCCAGCTCCTGGTTGACGTACGTCGAGAACGCGCCGCCCGCCACCTCGCGCACGCCCACGGTCAGCTCCGCCGGGTCCGCGGACTCGGGCGAGCAGATGGAGTACGTCCGGCGCACCGCCCCGTGCCCGTTGCCGCCGGGCCGCCGTACCGCCAGATGCTGCCCGGCGCGGAAGGCGTACGCCTCGCGCAGCTCCGCCGGCACGGCGAAGGTGACCGCGACGGAGTCCTCCGTCAGCCGCGCCACGCGGGCGACGGCCAGGGTGTGGAAGGCGGCGTGCTGCCGGGGGGCCACGGGCGCGGGCGCGGTCACGTGAGCTCCTTGAAGTGGTCGAACGGCTCCAGGCAGCTGTCGCAGCGGCGCAGGGCCTTGCAGGCGGTGGAGGAGAAGCGGGACAGCAGCGTCGTCTGCGCGGAGCCGCAGCGCGGGCAGCGGACCGGCTCGTCGTAGCGGGCGGGACCGAGCTGGACCAGCACCGGACCGCTCTCGCGGCTGGTACGGGGCGGGGCTATGCCGAACTCCCGCAGCTTGCGCCGCCCCTCCTCGGTGATGTCGTCGGTCGTCCACGCCGGCTCCAGCACCACCCGCACCTGCACCGACTCCATCCCGCCGGTCTCCCGCAGGGCCTGCTCTATGTCAGCGGACATCGCCTCGATCGCCGGGCAGCCGGTGTACGTCGGGGTCAGCTCGACCTCCACCCGGCCCGGCGCGTACACGTGCACGCCGCGCACCACGCCCAGCTCGGCGAGGCTCAGCACGGGCAGCTCGGGGTCGGGGACGGCGCCGGCCAGCTCCAGCAGCCGCTCCTCGAGGGAGCTCCGGACGGTCACCACGACGCCCCCGGGTGGCTGCGGTGCAGGTGCTGCATCTCGGCGAGCATCCGCCCGAACGGTTCGGTGTGCAGCCCCTGCCGCCCCGCACCGGCCGTCCAGGCGCCGGTGCGCGGGCCCTCGGGCAGGGTGAGCGTGGCGCGCTCGAGGACGTCCGTGATCCGCGCCAGCCAGACGCTCTCCAGCTCCGCCCAGTCGACGTCGAGCCCCTCCACCGGCCGGAACATCTCGCCGGTGTAGCGCCACAGGGCGTCCAGCCCGGCCTGCATCCGCTCGTGCGACTCCGCGGTGCCGTCGCCGAGCCGCAGCGTCCAGTGCTCGGCGTGGTCGCGGTGGTACGCGACCTCCTTCACGGCCTTCGCCGCGATGCCCCGGAAGGGCCCGTCGACGACTGCCAGCCGCCCGTACAGCAGCTCCTGGTACACCGAGAAGTACAGCTGCCGCGCGATCGTCTGCGCGAAGTCGCCGTTCGGCTGCTCGACCAGCTGCAGATTGCGGAAGGACCGCTCCTCGCGCAGATACGCCAGCTCGTCCTCGTCGCCCTCCGTCGAGAGCAGCACCCGCGCCTGCCCGAGCAGGTCGAGGGCGATGTTCGCGAGGGCCACCTCCTCCTCGAGCACCGGGGCGTGCCCGGACAGCTCGGCGAGCCGGTGGGACAGGACCAGCGCGTCGTCCCCGAGGGCCAGTGCTGCGGTCACAGGTTCTTCACTCCGTCCGGGAGCTCGTAGAAAGTGGGGTGGCGGTACGGCTTGTCGGCGGCCGGCTCGAAGAACGGGTCGCGCTCGTCCGGCGAGGAGGCCGTGATCTGCGCGGACGGCACCACCCACACCGAGACGCCCTCCTGGCGGCGGGTGTACAGGTCGCGCGCGTTGCGCAGGGCCATCTCCGCGTCGGGCGCGTGCAGGCTGCCCGCGTGCACGTGCGACAGGCCGCGCCTGCTGCGGACGAAGACCTCCCACAGGGGCCAGTCGGTACGGGTCATGCGTTCTCAGCCTCTCCGTGCTTCGCCGCGTACGCGGCAGCCGCCTCGCGCACCCACGCGCCGTTCTCGTGCGCCGTGCGCCGCTGGCTCAGGCGCTGTTCGTTGCAGGGACCGTTGCCCTTCAGCACGTCCCAGAACTCGGACCAGTCGATGGCTCCGAAGTCGTGGTGCCCGCGCTCCTCGTTCCACCGGATGTCCGGGTCGGGGAGCGTGAGGCCGAGGATCTCGGCCTGCGGGACGCAGATGTCGACGAAGCGCTGGCGCAGCTCGTCGTTGGAGTGCCGCTTGATCTTCCAGGCCATGGACTGGGCGGAGTGCGTGGACTCGTCGTCCGGCGGGCCGAACATCATCATCGACGGCCACCACCAGCGGTCCACGGCGTCCTGGGCCATCGCCTTCTGCTCCGGCGTGCCGTGGCTGAGCGTGTGCAGCAGCTCGTACCCCTGGCGCTGGTGGAAGGACTCCTCCTTGCAGACCCGGACCATCGCGCGCGCGTACGGGCCGTAGGAGCAGCGGCAGATCGGCACCTGGTTGATGATCGCGGCGCCGTCCACCAGCCAGCCGATGGCGCCGACGTCCGCCCAGGTCAGCGTGGGGTAGTTGAAGATCGAGGAGTACTTCTGGCGGCCGGAGTGCAGCTTGTCCAGCAGCTCGTCGCGGCCGACGCCCAGGGTCTCGGCGGCGCTGTACAGGTAGAGCCCGTGGCCGGCCTCGTCCTGGACCTTCGCCATCAGGATCGCCTTGCGGCGCAGGGAGGGCGCGCGGGTGAGCCAGTTGGACTCGGGCTGCATGCCGATGATCTCGGAGTGCGCGTGCTGGGCGATCTGGCGCACCAGGGTGGCCCGGTACGCGTCCGGCATCCAGTCGCGCGGCTCGATGCGCTCGTCCGCCGCGATGGCGGCATCGAACGCCTCCTGGGCCGTGGCCTCTCCGATCGTCGCCGTCATTGGCGCCAGCCCTTCATCCGAGATCCGGCCCGGGCCCCGCGGGACCCGCACCGACCGACCGATCGTTCGGTTCCATGGTCCGGGGTGCACCGTACCCTGTCAAGGTCGGGGCGGCGGCCGACCACCGCCACCCGCCCTTCACCGGCGCGCCCCCGAATCGGTATCCGCCGGGCGATGCGCACAGCGGCCCGCTTTCGGTAGCGTGCCGCGCGACCACGTACGAGCGCGCGAGCACACGACCACACACGAGCACGCGACCACTCACGAAGAACGGAAACCGGGGCGGGCATGGAAGCTCACGATCGGCCCGCTGAGGCCGCCGCGGGGGAGCAGACCGCGCCACCGCAGCTGTCCACGGTCTCCCGCGTCGTCATAGCGGTCGCCCTGGCGGGCGCCGCCGTGGCCGTGGCGGTGCATCTGGGGATGGTGTTCCTGCACGTGGCGCCGCCGAACACGGTGAGCAAGAAGCACCAGGAGCTGATCGGCGACTACATCTATCCGGAGTTCGAGCAGAACTGGAAGCTGTTCGCCCCGAACCCGCTGCAGACCAACATCCACGTCGAGGTCCGCGCCCGCGTCCGCGGTGCCGACGGACTGCACGAGACCGGCTGGACGGACCTCTCCGCCCAGGACGCCGACGCCATCGCGCACAACCCGTTCCCCAGCCACACCGAGCAGAACGAGCTGCGCCGGGCCTGGGAGTTCTACGTCAACACCCACAACGAGAAGAACGAACCCCTCGGCGACCGCGGCGCCCTCTCCAAGGCGTACATGAAGCGGATCGTGATGCTGCGCCTCGGCCCCGAGACGGACGGCGGCCGGATCGAGAGCGTCCAGCTGCGCGGTTCGTACACCCCGGTGGCCGCGCCGTCCTGGAGCGGTGAGAAGACCGGCACCGACACCACCTACCGCACCCTGTCCTGGTGGCAGGTGGACCCCGAGGATCTGCAGGACGACGATCTGCGGCGCTGGGAGGACGCGGACCAGTGACCACCACCGCCCCCACCCCACCACCCACCCCTTCCTCGCCGCCCTCCGCCCGGGCGCTGCTCCGGCGCGCCGAGGGCGCCCTGGCCCGCGGTATCGACCGGGTCACCGGCACCGCCTTCGGCCCCTACCAGACGGCCGTCGTACGGATCGGCTTCGCGCTGACCTGGCTCGGCTTCCTGCTCCGGGAGTTCCCGCACCGCCACGAGCTGTACGGGCCCGACTCGCCGTGGAGCCTGGAGCTGGCCCAGCGGCAGACCGAGCTGCACCACCCCTTCTCGCTGCTGCTGTGGTCCGGCGACACCCTGTGGTTCGAGGTCGTGTACGCGCTGGCGATGCTGGCGAGCGTGGGCCTGCTGCTGGGCTGGCGGACCCGGGCGATGTCCGTGCTGTTCATGGTGGGCGTCTTCTCGCTGATGAACCGCAGCGTCTTCATGGGCGACGGCGGCGACAACGTCATCCATCTGATGGCCGGGTATCTCGTGCTCACCCGCTGCGGGCAGGTGTGGTCGCTGGACGCGCGACGGGCGAGGCGACGGGCGGCGGCCGGCGGGGCGGAGCCCGATCCGGGGCTGGACCTGGCGGGCGTGTGGCTCTGGTCGGTGCTGGGTTTCTTCCTGGTGCTGTTCACCACGTTCGGCGAGCTGAGCGCCGGCTGGGCGCTGTTCTTCTGGGCGCTGCTGGCCGTCCACGGGCTGTGGTGGTGGCTGGACCGGCGCGGGGCGTCGCAGGCGCGGGCGGTGTGCGACGCGCTGGCGAACATCGCGCACAACGCGGGGCTGCTGATCATCATCGTGCAGGTCTGCTTCATCTACGCCACCGCCGGCTGGTACAAGGTCAGCGGCTCGCGCTGGCAGGACGGCACGGCCTCGTACTACCCGCTGAACCTGGACTACTTCACCCCGTGGCCGGGGCTGGGCGAGCTGGTCACCGCCAACGGCACGATGGTCATGATCATCACGTACGGCACGGTGTTCGTGCAGGTGGCCTTCCCCTTCACGCTGTTCAACCGGCGGCTGAAGAACGCCCTGCTGGCGCTGATGATCGTCGAGCATCTGAGCATCGCGGTGCTGCTGGGGCTGCCGTTCTTCTCCCTCGCCATGATCTCCGCGGACGCGGTGTTCCTGCCGACCGTGTTCCTGGTGTGGGCCGCGGCGGTGCTGGGGCGGGGGCGGGACCGGCTGCTGCGCCGGGAGCGCGCCGCGGAGCCGGCCGGGGAAGCGGCCGGGGAGGCGGCTGGGGAGGCGTGGCTGCCGCAGCAGTCGGCACCGGCCGACGACCGGGAGGCCGCGGAGGACGTCCGGCCGTCGACCTGAGGCACCGCCGCCCCGAACCGGTGCCATCTCGCCCATGGCCCGGGCGGGTCCGCTCTGGCAGGATCGCGGCGAGCGGTGCGGGGCATACGGATGCGATGCCTTTGGGGGCGGAATGCGGCTGGAAGCCGAGGGCCAGAACGGTGACGTCACCTTCGACGGCCAGTACGTCGTGATCACGCGGTCCGGTCTCGCCGCGGCGCGCACCGTGGGCGTGGGGCAGCGCAGGATGCACGTGTCCGAGATCGCGGAGGTCCGCTGGCACGAGCCGCGGGCGGCCATGCAGCTCGGGTACATCAAGTTCGCGGGGCCGGACGACGAGGAGCCGGACTTCGTCCGGGGCGGACCGGTGCAGCACGCTGCGTGGGACGAGGACGCCGTGCTGTTCGCCTGGCGCCGCCGGCAGGAGTTCGAGGACCTCAGGGACGCGGTCCGCGCGGCCGTCGCGGCGGCGGCCGGACCCCCGCCCGGGCCGGTCGACGCGGCGCCCCTGCCCGCGCCGCCGGAGGACCCGACGGAGCCGGCCGGCTCCCTGGTCCGCGATCTGACGACCCTGGGCGACCTCGCGGCGCGCGGGATCCTCACGCCGGAGGAGTTCGACCGGGCGAAGGAACGACTGCTGGGGCGGTGACGGGCGGACCGTTCCGGGGCGGTGCGGTGGCTCCGGCTGCGGGGGCCACGCCCGAAGATGGACCCATGACCGACACAGCGACCGACACCTGGCGCAGGCTCCGGCAACAAGACCCCGCCGGGGAGGACACCGTCCTCCTCGACGGCTTCCACGCCCTGAAGCACGCGCTGCGCTTCGGCGCGGACGTCCGCCTCGCCGTGACGGCGGACGTGAAGGAGACGCTCGCCCTGGCCGGGGAGCTGGCCCCCGACCTGACGGACCGGCTGGCCGGCCTCCTCGCGGAGATCCCCGAGACGGACCTCGGCACCCTCGTCCCCCGCCTCCACCCCACCCGGGTCGCGGCCCTGGCGGCCCGCCCGCCGCGCGGGGCGAACCTCGCCGCGCTACGGGCGCGCCCGCGCCCCGCCCCCGTCGTGGTCCTGGAGGACCCCCGCAACCTGGGCAACATCGGCGCGGTGATCCGCCTCGCCGCCGGCTTCGGCGCGACGGGCGTGGTCACGACGGGCCCGGCCGACCCGTGGCACCCCAGCGCGGTCCGCGGCGCGGCGGGCCTGCACTACGCGACGGCGGTGGAGCGCCTGGCCCTGGCGGACCTCCCCCCGGGCCCGCTGTACGCCCTCGACCCGACGGGCGACGACATCCGCGGCCTCACCCTCCCGGACGACGCCCTCCTGGCCTTCGGCACGGAGCGGCACGGCCTGTCCCCAGCCCTACGCACAAGGGCGAACCACCTGGTCGCCCTCCCGATGCGCCCCCAGGTCTCGAGCTACAACCTCGCCACGAGCGTCGCGATGACCCTCTTCCACTGGGGAGGACCTCACGCCGTGTAGCGGCTCGCCACCTTGGAACGTGACCTTCTGATAATGGGCTCGTTGGGCCATTCGCGCGGAGCTGATGAAGTGCCGGGAGGCAGCACCTCCGCGTGTCCATCACCCCCCACACGTGGAAGGCCCATCCGTGATCACGGAAGCCGCTCTGCTGGAGTCGCGAAGCCTGCGCTCCGGTCTGAGCCATCGAACCGATGTCCTCGACAAGGTCAAAGCGCTCGTGCTGATGCCTGATGGCGTGCACGCATCGACACCACAGGTCGCGGACTACTACGAAGTCACCGAGAAGGCTGTGAACAACTTGCTCGGGCGGCACCGGGAGGAGCTGATCGCCTGCGGACTCTCCGTATTGCAAGGCGCCGACCTGCAGGAATTCGTAAGCTTCAACCTGAAGCTTACGAACACAAGTTATCCACAGGCTCGTCGTCTGGCCCTCTGGCCTCGGCGCGCCATCCTCTGCGCCGGCATGCTCCTGCGCGACAGCGCGATCGCCCAGCGCGTCCGCCACTACCTCCTCGACGCCGAGGAGAGCACCCGAACCGAAGCGAGCGCCAACGCCTGGGTCCCGCCCCAGCGCCCGGGCGGTCACACGCTGGAACACATCCTCATCCCCGTGATGGGTCAGCTCGGCGAGCTGAACCAGCGCATGGCGGCGCAGACCGAGCTCGTCTGCGCGATGAGCGTCCGTCTCGCCGACGTCCAGACGGACATCGCCGACGTCCGGACCGACATGGCCGAACTCCGTGAGGACGTCACGGCCGACGTGGGCGGACTCCGGACGGAGGTGTCCGAACTCCGCCGCGACTTCGTGCGTCTGCGCCGGGATGTCGGAGCTCCCCGACGACGTCGCGGCACACAGCGCTGATCAGGGCATATCGATAAACTTCACATTGAAGTTTATCGAAGTGAGTTATCCACAGGTCACCCTGTGAAAGAGCTTTATCGCGAAGCTCTTTCACAGGGCACCGGAGGTTCACGCCTGCCGCCGCACCTCCACCACCCGGAAGCGGTTCGCGACGAACGCGCCGTCGCACAGGGCCGCGTTCGCGGCGGGGTTGCCGCCGGAGCCGTGGAAGTCGGAGAACGCCGCGGTCTGGTTGACGTAGACGCCGCCGGTGAGGTTCAGGGAGAGCTGGGCCGACTCCTCGAAGCAGACCTCCTCGATCCGGCGCTCCACCTCCGCCGAGGTCGTGTACGCGCCGACCGTCATCGCGCCCTTCTCCCGGATCGTGCGGCGCAGCAGCTCCACCGCGTCGGCCGTGGAGTCCATGGCCACCGCGAAGGACACCGGGCCGAAGCACTCCGACATGTACGCCGCCTCGGCGTCGGGCTTGGCCCCGTCGAACTTGACGATGACCGGCGTGCGGACCACCGCGTCCGGGAAGTCGGGGTTGGCGACCTCGCGGGACGCCAGGGCCACCTCGCCGAGGCCCGCCGCCGCGTCCAGGCGCTCGCGTACGCCGGGGTTGACGATCGCGCCCAGCAGCGCGTTGGCGCGGGCGTCGTCGCCGAGGAGCTTGCCGACCGCGCCGGCGATGTCGGCGACCACGTCGTCGTACGACTTGTGGCCCGCGTCCGTGGCGATGCCGTCGCGGGGGATGAGGAGGTTCTGCGGGGTGGTGCACATCTGGCCGCTGTACAGCGAGAGGGAGAAGGCCAGGTTGGAGAGCATGCCGGCGTAGTCCGACGTCGAGTCGACGACGACCGTGTTGACGCCGGCCTTCTCCGTGTAGACCTGCGCCTGGCGGGCGTTGGTCTCCAGCCAGTCGCCGAAGGCCGTGGAGCCGGTGTAGTCGATCAGCTTGATCTCGGGGCGGACCGCGAGGGTCTTCGCCAGGCCCTCGCCGGGGAGCTCGGCGGCCAGGCAGACTAGGTTCGGGTCGAAGCCGGTCTCCGCCAGCACCTCGCGCGCCGCCTGGACGGTGAGCGCCAGCGGCAGCACGGCCCGGGGGTGCGGCTTGACCAGCACCGGGTTGCCGGTGGCGAGGGACGCGAAGAAGCCCGGGTAGCCGTTCCACGTGGGGAAGGTGTTGCACCCGACGACCAGCGCGATGCCCCGCGGCACGGCGGTGAAGGCCTTGCGCAGCTCCAGCGGGTCCCGCTTGCCCTGCGGCTTGGACCAGTCGGCCACCAGCGGCGTACGGATCTGCTCGGCGTACGCGTACGCCACGGCCTCCAGCCCGCGGTCCTGCGCGTGCGGGCCGCCGGCCTGGAACGCCATCATGAACGCCTGGCCGGAGGTGTGCATGACCGCGTGCGCGAACTCGTGCGTCCGGGCGCTGATCCGGGCGAGGATCTCCAGGCAGACCAGGGCGCGCAGCTCGGGCCCCGCGTCCCGCCAGTCCGCCATCCCGGCCCGCATGGCGGGCAGCAGCACGTCCACGTCCGGGTGCGGGTACTCCACGCCGAGCTCGACGCCGTACGGCGAGACCTCGCCGCCCGCCCAGCCGTCCGTGCCGGGCTGGCCGAGGTCCAGCCGGGTGCCGCGCAGGGCCTCGAAGGCCGCCTGGCCGTCCGCGGGCGCCGTCTCGCCGTACGCCTTGGGATGCTCGGGGTGCGGGGACCAGTAGGCGCGGGTACGGATCGCCTCCAGCGCCTGCTCGAGGGTGGGGCGATGCCGCTCGGTCAGGGCGTCGTGACTCAGGGTGGTGGTCGTCATGGCCAACTCCTCGTCGAGCTGGAGGGAATGTCGGGTCGCGGTTAGAGTAACCGAATGATCGGTCGGTTCAAGAGGGGCTGTGGATTGTGACGAGCGTCGCGAAGCGGGACACGTACACCCCCGAGTCCCTCCTCGCCGTGGCGGTGGAGGTGTTCATCGAACGCGGTTACGACGGCACGTCCATGGAGCACCTGTCCAAGGCGGCCGGCATCTCCAAATCGTCCATCTACCACCACGTACGCAGCAAGGAAGAGCTGCTGCACCGCGCGGTCAGCCGGGCCCTCGACGGACTTTTCGGCGTACTGGAGGACGAAGAGGCGCGCGAGGGGCGCGCGGTCGACCGTCTGGAGTACGTCACGCGTCGCAGCACCGAGGTGCTGATGGCCGATCTGCCGTACGTCACGCTGCTGCTGCGCGTACGGGGAAACACCGACACCGAGCGCTGGGCGATGGAGCGGCGGCGGGAGTTCGACCACCGGGTGGCGGAGCTGGTGCGGCTGGCCGCTGCGGACGGTGACATCCGGGACGACGTCGATCCGCGGCTGGCGACCCGGCTGCTCTTCGGAATGATCAACTCGGTGTCCGAGTGGTACCGCCCGGACGCCCGCGGCGCGCACCACGGCGCCGAAGTGGCGGACGCCGTGGTGCGGTTGGCGTTCGCGGGCCTGCGGACCGGCTGAGCCCAATCGTTGCCGGGAGTCGATCATTCCGCCGTTGACCCCCGTGGCCGCGGACCGGGACGATCCGGGGTCATGACGCGTACGCGGGTGGGTTCGGTGGCGGCGATGGTGTCCGTGTCCCTGCTGGTGCTGGCGGGGTGCGGCGACGGGGACTCGGGCGACGGCGGCAGCAAGGCCGCCGAGAGCTCGCCGCCGGCCGCGGCGCAGAGCTCCGGACCGAACGACTTCGCCTGTCTGGAGGGCGAGCAGCTCAAGGGCTCGACGACCTTCGAGCTCGCCGACGGCAGCCCGGTCGACGGCTACCTCACCGGCTCGGGCACGACCGGCATCGTCCTGGCCCACCAGTCCAACCTCGACGTGTGCTCGTGGGTCCCCGCCGCCGACGAACTGGCCAAGGACGGCTACCGGGTGCTGGCCGTCAACAGCAGCGCCAACGAGGTCGACGAGGCGGTCGCGGGAGCGAAGCTGCTGCGCGAGAAGGGCGCGACGAAGATCGTCCTGATGGGTGCGTCCAAGGGGGGTACGGGCTCCCTGGCCGCAGCCGCGGTCATCGACCCGCCGGTGTCCGCGGTGGTCTCGGTGTCCGGCCCCACGACGTACGGGGATGTCGACGCGCTCGCTGCCGCGCCGAAGCTGACGATGCCCGTGTATCTGATCGCGGGCAGCGCGGACGGGCGCTTCGCCGAGAACGCCAAGGAGCTCGACAAGGCGCTGAAGTCCGCCAAGGGCAAGAAGCTCGAGCTGGTCGACGCCGGCGAGCACGGCAACTTCCTGCTGGAGACCTACCCGGAGGTCTGGCAGCGGGTGAAGGCGTTCATCAAGCAGGCCACGGCCTGAGGACGGTTCGCGGGCTGCCCGGCCGGTGTGTGAGCCCGGCTCGGCTGCCCGGCCCGCGCGCACGCGCCGGCCGGGCAGCCCGTCCGTCAAAGATCCCGCAGCAGCACCCCGGGCTGCTCCACGCAGTCCGCCACGTACCGCAGGAAGCCGCCCGCCGTACCGCCGTCGCACACCCGGTGGTCGAAGGTGAACGACAGCTGTACGACCTGGCGCACCGCCAGCTCGCCCTCGTGCACCCACGGCTTCGGCACGATCCGGCCGACGCCGAGCATGGCCGCCTCGGGGTGGTTGATGATCGGCGTCGAACCGTCGACCCCGAACACGCCGTAGTTGTTCAGCGTGAACGTCCCGCCCGTCAGGTCCGCCGGCGACAGCGTGCCCGCGCGGGCGGAGTCGGTGAGCCTGCCCATCTCCGCCGTCAGCCGGGCCGCGCTCAGCGTGTGCGCGTCCCGGACGACGGGGACGACCAGCCCCCGCTCGGTCTGCGCCGCGAAGCCGAGGTGGACCGCGGGCAGCCGCACGATCTCCCGGGCGGCCAGGTCGACGGTGGCGTTCAGCTCGGGGTGGCGGGCGAGCGCCGCCGTGCAGATCCGGGCCAGCAGCCCGAGGACGGAGACCTTCGGGCCACCGGCGGCGTTCATGGCGCGGCGTACGGCCATGAACTCCGTGGCGTCCGCGTCCACCCACGTCGTGGCGTCCGGTATCTCGCGGCGGCTGCGCGACAGCTTCTCCGCGACCGCGCCGCGCACCCCGCGCAGCGGGATCCGCTCGGCCCCGGCGACGGGCGCCGCCGCCACGGCCACGGCCACGGGGGTATGGGCGGCCGCCACGGCCTTCTCGACATCGGCGCGCAGGATCAGCCCCTCGGGACCGGACCCCGGCACGGACGCCAGATCCAGCCCGTGCTCACGGGCCAGCCGGCGCACGAGCGGGGAGATGACCGCAACGGCGGCGGACGCCTCGGCCGGAGCAGCAGTCACGACGGCAGCCGCGGCCTTCACCGGCGCGGCAGCGGCGGCCTCGGCCGGCCGCCGCACCCGCCGTCGGCGCGCGGCACCGGACGCGCTGGTGCCGTAGCCGACCAGCACGTTCCCCGAGCCCTCGTCAGCGGCGTCGGCCGAGGACGCGGGAGCCGCCACGGACGAGGCCTGCGAAGCCCCCACCGCCACCGTCACCAGCGCGGCCCCGACGGGCACCTCCTCCCCCGGCTCCCCGAACCGGGCGGTGACCACACCCCCGTAGGGGCACGGCACCTCGACCATCGCCTTGGCCGTCTCGACCTCCACCACCGGCTGGTCGATGGCGACGACGTCGCCGACCTCCACCAGCCAGCGCACGATCTCGGCCTCGGTGAGTCCCTCACCGAGGTCGGGCAGGGCGAACTCGCGTACCTCCGCCATCACTCACCTCCGCCGGACACGTACTCCGACTCCCACTGCAGCCGCGCCACCGCGTCGAGGATCCGGTCCACGGACGGCAGGTGGTGCTTCTCCAGCATCGGCGGCGGATACGGGATGTCGAACCCGGCCACCCGCAGCACGGGTGCCTCCAGGTGGTGGAAGCACCGCTCCGTCACCCGCGCCGCTATCTCGCCGCCCGGACCGCCGAAGCCCGTCGACTCGTGCACCACGACCGCGCGGCCGGTGCGCCGTACCGACGCGGCGACCGTGGCGTCGTCGAAGGGCACCAGGGAGCGCAGGTCGACGACCTCCAGGTCCCAGCCCTCCGCCGTGGCCGCCTCGGCGGCCTCCAGGCACACGGGCACGGACGGCCCGTACGTGATGAGCGTCGCCGAGGTGCCGGGCCGCCGCACGACCGCCTGGCCGACGGGCGGCACGGTCTGCGGGGCGTCCAGCGCGAAGTCGGCCTTCGACCAGTACAGCCGCTTGGGCTCCAGGAACACCACCGGGTCGTCGCAGGCGATGGCCTCGCGCAGCATGCCGTACGCGTCGGCGACCGTGGCCGGGGTGTAGACGCGCAGGCCGGGGGTGGCCATGTAGTACGCCTCGGAGGAGTCGCTGTGGTGCTCGACGCCGCCGATGCCGCCGCCGTAGGGCACGCGGATCGTCAGGGGCAGCGGCATGGCGCCGCCGGTCCGGTTGCGCATCCGCGAGACATGGCTGATGAGCTGTTCGAACGCCGGGTAGGCGAAGGCGTCGAACTGCATCTCCACCACCGGCCGCAGCCCGTACATCGCCATCCCGACCGCCGTGCCGAGGATGCCGGCCTCGGCGAGCGGGGTGTCGGTGCAGCGGTCGTCGCCGAACTCGGCGGCGAGACCGTCGGTGATCCGGAAGACGCCGCCGAGCGTGCCGACGTCCTCTCCCATCATGTGCACCGTGGGGTCCTCGGCCATCGCGTCGCGCAGCGCGCGGTTGATGGCCTGGGCCATGGTGGTCTGCTTGGCCTTGGCGGCCTTGGTCCCGACTGCGGTGGCCATCAGTGCTCTCCCTCGGCGCCGGCCTGCAGCTCGGCCCTCAGCTGCAGCTCCTGCTCGCGCAACTGCGGGGTGGGTTCGGCGTACACATGGGTGAAGAGGTCCATCGGGTCCAGCTCCGCGTCTGCGTTCATCCGCTCGCGCAGCGCGGCGGCCATCTCCTCGGCGGCGGCGCGGGCGGCGTCGATGCCGTCCTCGTCCAGGATGCCGCGGTCCTTCAGCTCCCGCTCGAGCAGCGTGATCGGGTCGTGCGCCCGCCAGGTCTCGACCTCGCCGTCGGTGCGGTAGCGGGTGGCGTCGTCGGCGTTGGTGTGGGCGTCGACGCGGTAGGTGACGGCCTCGATCAGGGTCGGGCCGCCGCCGCTGCGGGCGCGCTCCATGGCCTGGCTCAGCACCTCGTGCATGGCGGCGACGTCGTTGCCGTCGACGAGGCGGGCCGGTATGCCGTAGCCGACACCCTTGTGGGCCAGCGACGGGGCCGCCGTCTGCTTGGCCAGGGGTACGGAGATGGCGAAGCCGTTGTTCTGTACGAGGAAGACGACCGGGGCCTGCCAGACGGCGGCGAAGTTCAGCGCCTCGTGGAAGTCGCCCTCGGAGGTGCCGCCGTCGCCGACCATGGCGAGCGCCACCACGTCGTCGCCCTTGAGCCGGGCGGCGTGGGCCAGGCCCACGGCGTGCGGGAGCTGGGTGGCCAGCGGGGTGGAGAGCGGGGCGACGCGGTGCTCGTGCGGGTCGTAGCCGCTGTGCCAGTCGCCGCGCAGCAGGGTGAGGGCCTGCACGGGGTCCAGGCCCCGGGCGACGGCGGCGAGGGTGTCGCGGTAGGAGGGGAAGAGCCAGTCCTGGTCCCGCAGCACCTTGGCGGCGGCGATCTCACTGGCCTCCTGGCCGGTGGTGGACGGGTAGACGGCGAGCCGGCCCTGCTTGGTCAGCGCGGTGGCCTGCTGGTTGTACCGGCGGCCGCGGACCAGCTCGGCGTACAGCTCCCGCATCAGCTCCGCGTCGAGCTTCGCCGCCGCCTCGGTGCCCAGCACCCGGTAGGGCTCGGGGTCCGGGAGCAGGGGCGCCGGATCCGTGCGCGGCCGCCAGGCCGGCGGGGGCACCGGCGGGGCCGTCTGCGTGGCACGGCCGGGCTGCTCGGTGACCGTCATGACTTCCACCTCCTTGTGGGGGCATGAACGTGGTGAGGACGTGGTGGTCCTCACCTACCGATTGTTCGGTTGAGCGGGCATTTTGGCTACGGGCGCCGATAGCCTGTGGACAAACGGTTCTGCACAGCCTGGAATGGAAGCATTGCGTCCAAGCAGGGGAGGCTGAGAGGGTGGCTGGCGAACAGATGGCCGACACGGCGCGGGACGCGGAGCAGGCGCGTCCCCTGGACGAGGTCGACCGGGCCATCATCCGCATCCTGCGGGCGGACGGCCGCGCCTCGGTGCGCTCGGTCGCGGAGCAGGTGCACGTCTCGCGCGCCAACGCGTACGCGCGGATCAACCGGCTGATCGAGGACGGGGTGATCCGCGGTTTCACCGCGCGGGTCGATCAGGAGCGGGCGGGGCAGGGCACCTCGGCGTACATCACGCTGAAGATCGTCCAGAACAGCTGGCGCGCGGTCCGCGAGCAGCTCGAACGCCTCCCCGGCGCCGCCCACATCGCCCTGGTCGGCGGCGACTTCGACGTACTGCTGCTGGTCCACACGGCGGACAACCGCGCCCTGCGCGATCTGGTGCTGACGAGGATCCAGGCCATACCGGAGGTCCTGTCGACGCGCACGCTGCTGGTCTTCGAGGAGACGGACCTGCAGGAGGCGTAAGCGGACGGGCGGGCCGCGCGCCGGTCAATCGGCGCGAGCCCGCCCGGTGTTCAGCCCTGAGCCCCCTCGGCCCCCTCGGCGTCCGAAGCCCCTTCGGCGTCCGAAGCCCCCGCACCCCCCGCGGCCATGCCCGCCAGCTCCGCCTCCCGGCGCTCCACCCGGGCCAGCAGCTCCTCCGCGACCTCCTCGATCAGCCGGTCCGGATCGTCGGGCGCCATCAGCAGCATCTGGCCGATCGCCGACTCCTCCAGCTCCCTGGCCCTGATCGTGAGCAGCTCCTTGCGCGCCGCGAGCCACTCCAGCCGGGCGTACAGCTCCTCGGCGCGGGTGAGTTCGGGCAGCACGAGGGCGGGCCCGGCCTCCCACTCCTCGGTCAGCGCGCGCAGGGCGGCCTCGTCCCCGTTGGCGTACGCCTGGTTGACGCGGGTGATGAACTCCCCGCGCCGGTCGCGCTCATTGTCGTCCTGCGCGAGGTCCGGATGGGCCTTGCGGGCGAGTTCGCGGTACAGCCGGCGGCACTCCTCACTCGGCCGCACCCGCGGTGGTGTACGGGCCGACTGGCCGGTGAGCATCGCCGCCGCGTCCGGGACGACGCCCTCGTCCGTCACCCAGCCGTTGAACAGCTCCTCCACGTTCGGCATCGGCATCACCTGGGCGCGCAGCTCCCGCGCCTTGTCCAGGTCCGCCGGATCGCCGGTCTTCGCCGCCACCGCCTCGGCGATCAGCGCGTCGAGCTCGTCCAGCCGGCTGTACACCGGGCCCAGCCGCTGGTGGTGCAGGCGGGAGAAGTTGTCCACCTCGATCTGGAAGGTCTCCACCGCGATCTCGTACTCGATCAGGGCGTCCTCCGCCGCGCGCACGGCCCGCTCCAGCCGCGCCACGCCCTCGCTGTCCCCGCTGCTGCTCGCATCTGTCGACGTCACGGGGTCAGGGTAGGCCAAGGGCCGCGGACGGTACGTCCGCGGCCCTTGGATTCGTGCTCGCTACGGGTGCAGGTCCCGGCTTACGGAGGCGTGACGAAGACCGTCACCGTCTCTCCCGGCCGCATCTCGCTGCCGGCCGGCGGGTTGCTGCCCTGGATGATCCAGTCCTCGCCGGGCTGCTGGCCGTTGATGAGGCTCTGCGCCTGGAGGCCCAGTCCGAGCTGCTGCAGCGCGGCGCGGGCGGCGGCCACGGTCTGCGTCTTGAGCTCCGGCACCTGGACCCTCTGGTCCTTCTTGGCGGCGACGAAGATCGTGATCTGCCGCTCCTTCTTGACCTCCTGCAGGGCGGCCGGGTCGGTGCGGGTGACGGTCCCCTCGGGCTGCTCGTTGCTCTGCTCCTCGGCCCGGGTGATGTTGGTGAAGCCCTTGTCCCGCAGCGTCTGCTCGGCCTGGTCGGGGTTCATCCCCTTCACGTCGGGGATCGCCACCGTCTCCGGCTCCGCCGCCACCGTCAGCGTCACCGTCTTGCCCGGCTCCAGCTTCCGGTCGCCCTTCGGGTCCTGCGAGATGACCTTGCCCGGCTCGACCTCGTTGGAGGGCTTGTCCTCCCGCTTCACCTCGAAGCCGGCCTCCTCGAGCGCGTCCTTCGCGTCGTCGTAGTCGTCACCGACGACGTCCGGCACCTCGACCTTGGCGACGGACGTGCACAGCACGACCGTCATCGTGTCGCCGTCCTCGACGGGCGCCTTCGCCGTCGGGGTCTGCTCCAGGACCAGGTTCTTCTTGGCGAGCTCGCAGGACTTGCCCGCGCCCTCCTTGAACACCAGACCCGCGTTGGTGACCTGCTGCTCCGCATCGGCCTTGGTCAGGCCCACCACGCTCGGCGCTTCCTTCGACGTGTTCGGCTTCTGGTCGAAGACCGCCTGGCCGATGAAGATCGCGCCGACCAGCACCAGGATGCCCGCGAGCACCAGCAGCACCGTCGAGGTGGAGCCGTTGCGCCGCTGCGGCTGCTGGCGGCGGCGCGAGGGCGGGCCGTCGTCGTAACCCATGCCGCCGTCGTCGTCCCGCATGGGCGGCAGCATCGAGGTGTGCTGGCCGTAGCCCTGCTGCGGGGTGATCGCCGCCGTCGGGGCGTCGCCGTAGCCGTAGCCGCCGGCCGCGCCCATCGCGGCCGTGGCCGCGACCGGCTGGCCGTCGAGGCACGCCTCGATGTCGGCGCGCATCTCGTCGGCGGACTGGTAGCGGTAGTCGGGGTCCTTGGTCAGCGCCTTGAGGACGATCGCGTCCATCGCCGGCGTGATCTCGGGGTCGTACACCGACGGCGACTGCGGCTCCTCGCGCACGTGCTGGTACGCGACGGCCACCGGGGAGTCGCCGACGAACGGAGGCCGGTTGGTGAGCAGTTCGTACAGCAGGCAGCCCGTGGAGTACAGGTCGGAGCGGGCGTCCACCTGCTCGCCCTTGGCCTGCTCCGGGGAGAGGTACTGGGCGGTGCCGATGACGGCGGCGGTCTGGGTCATCGTCATACCCGAGTCGCCCATCGCCCGCGCGATGCCGAAGTCCATCACCTTGACCTGGCCGGTGCGCGTCAGCATGACGTTCGCCGGCTTGATGTCGCGGTGGACGATCTGGCTGCGGTGCGAGTACTCCAGCGCCTGCAGGATGCCGACGCACATCTCCATCGCCCGCTCGGGCAGCAGCCGCCGCCCGGAGTGAAGAAGCTCACGCAGGGTGGAGCCGTCGACGTACTCCATCACGATGTACGGGATGGAGACGCCGTCGATGTAGTCCTCGCCGGTGTCGTACACGGCGACGATCGCCGGATGGTTCAGCGAGGCCGCCGACTGCGCCTCACGGCGGAACCGGGCCTGGAACGACGGGTCGCGGGCCAGGTCCGCGCGCAGCGTCTTGACGGCGACGGTACGGCCCAGCCGGGTGTCGTGGGCAAGGTAGACCTCGGCCATGCCGCCGCGGCCGAGCACCTGGCCCAGCTCGTACCGGCCGCCTAGGCGACGCGGCTCATCCATAGCTCTCTCCAGCCCTCTGACTGTGCTCGGCCCGCCACGGGCCGGTGGGATCGTCGACTTGTGCTGCTCGGCATACCGTACCGGGCAAGCGTGTCGCCACCGGACCGGGTGGGACAGCTGATATCCGACCGGTATCGGACGCTCCGGGTGCCGCGAAACGGCGCTCTGCCATACCCGTCACCCACCGCTACTTGCCGACCACGGCCTGCATCACGGCCTTGGCGATCGGACCGGCGATGCCCGAACCGGAGATCTGCTCGCGGTCCGCGCTGCCGTCCTCCACCACGACCGCGACGGCGACGTCCTTGCCGTTGTCACCCTTGGCGTAGGTGATCATCCAGGCGTACGGCAGGGCCTCGTTCTTCGCGCCGTGCTGGGCGGTACCGGTCTTGCCGCCCACGGTGGCGTTGTCCATCTGGACCGGGGCGCCGGTGCCCTCGCGGACCACGGTCTCCATGCCCTGCTGGAGCTTCTTGGCGTTCTCCTCGGAGACCGCCTGGCTCAGCTCCTCCGGGTCGGCCTTCTCGATGGTGTCGAGGTCGGGGGCGCGCAGCTCGTCGACCAGGTACGGCTTCATCAGCTTGCCGTCGTTGGCGACCGCGGCGGCCACCATGGCCATCTGCAGCGGGGTGGCCCGCACCGAGGACTGGCCGATGCCGCCCATGGCGTTCTGCGGGCGGTCCATCTCCGGGAAGACGCTCTTCGCGGACCGGATCGGCACGAACTGCTCGGCGTTGAACCCGAACTTCTCGGCCTGCTCGATCATCTTCTCGTTGCCGACCTCGTCGGAGACCTTGGCGAAGACGGTGTTGCAGGACCACTGCAGCCCGACCTCCATCGACACGTCGTCGCACTTGCCCGGGATCGGGTTCGGGATGGTGTCGGAGGACAGCGGCAGCTTGTAGCGCTCGGGGTCGGAGCCGGTCTTCTGGTCGATGTCGTACTTGCCGTTCTCCAGCGCCGCCGCGGCGGTGACGACCTTGAACGTCGAGCCGGGCGGGTAGGTCTCGCGCAGCGCCCGGTTGAGCATGGGCTTGTTCTTGTCGCTGTTGAGCTTCGTCCACGCCTCGGAGTCGCTCTGCGAGTTCCCGGCGAAGGACGACGGGTCGTACGACGGAGTGCTGACCAGCGCCAGGATCGCCCCGGTCTCCGGGTCGATGGCGACGGCCGCGCCCTTCTTGCCCTTCAGCCCCTCGTACGCGGCCTTCTGCGCGGCGGCGTTGATCGTCGTGACGACGTCGCCGCCCTCCTTCTCCTCGCCGGTGATCATGTCGATCGTGCGGTTGAAGAAGAGCCGGTCGTCGGTGCCGGTGAGGATGCCGTCGTTGATCGACTCCAGCTGCGAGGCGCCGAACGCCTGCGAGGAGTACCCGGTGACCGGCGCCCACAGGGGGCCGTCCTTCCAGGTCCGCTTGTACTTGAAGTCGCTGCCGGTCGTCTCCGCGTGCCCGGTGACGGCCTTGCCGCCGACGATGATGTCGCCGCGCGGGACGGAGTAGCGCTCGATGGCGACGCGGCGGTTGTCCTCGTGCGTGCCGAGTTCGTCGGCCTCGACGAACTGCAGCCAGTTGACGCGGATCAGCAGGGCCACCATCAGCAGACCGGTGAAGATCGCCACACGGCGCAGGGGCTTGTTCACGAGCGGACCACCTGTGTCATCTCGGCATCGGGGTTCGGGGCCGGGGCAGGGGCCGGTCTGCGGGCGGTGTCGCTGATCCGGAGGAGGATCGCGACCAGTGCCCAGTTGGCGATGACGGACGAGCCACCCTGCGCGAGGAACGGCATCGTCATACCCGTCAGCGGAATGAGTGCGGTGACACCGCCGGCCACCACGAAGACCTGCAGCGCGAACGCGCCGGACAGGCCCACGGCCAGCAGCTTGCCGAAGGGGTCGCGGGCGGCCAGCGCGGTGCGGATACCGCGCTGCACCAGCAGGCCGTACAGGATGATGATGGCCATGAAGCCGGTCAGGCCCAGCTCCTCGCCGACGGTCGCGAGGATGTAGTCGGACTTCGGCGCGATACCGCCGATGAGCCGGGAGTAGCCCTGGCCGAGGCCCGAGCCGAGCATGCCGCCCGAGCCGATGGAGTACAGCGCCTGGGCGGTCTCCGTCACACCCATGCCGCCCTGACCGTCGGGCACCCGGGCCAGCGGGTCCAGCCAGCGGTCGACGCGCAGGCCCACGTGGTCGTTGAAGGAGGCCACCGTCACCGCGCCCAGCGCGGACAGCAGCAGACCGAAGATGATCCAGCTGGTCCGCTCGGTCGCGACGTACAGCATGATCACGAACAGGCCGAAGAGCAGCAGCGACGATCCGAGGTCGGTCTCGAAGACCAGGATCATCAGGCTCAGACCCCAGATCATCAGGATCGGCCCGAGGTCGCGCCCGCGCGGCAGGTAGACGCCCATGAAGCGGCGGCTGGCCAGGGCCAGCGCGTCCCGCTTCACCATCAGATAGCCGGCGAAGAAGATCGCGATGACGATCTTGGCGAACTCACCCGGCTGCAGCGAGCCGACGCCGGGGATGGAGATCCAGATCCGCGCGCCGTTCACGTTCCGGCCGATGCCCGGGACCATCGGCAGCAGGAGCAGCACCAGCGCCGCCATCATCGAGATGTACGTGTAGCGCTGCAGGATCCGGTGGTCCTTCAGCAGCACCAGCACACCGACGAAGAGCCCGATGCCCACCGTCGACCACAGCAGCTGCCCGGGCGCCATCGCGCCGCCCAGCTGCGCGGTGGTGATGGACGGCTCCTGGTCCAGGCGCCAGATCAGCACCAGGCCGAGGCCGTTGAGGAGGGTGGCGATCGGCAGCAGCAGCGGGTCCGCGTACGGGGCGAACTTGCGCACCGCGAGATGCGCGACGGCTGCCAGACAGCCCAGGCCCAGGGTGTACCCCAGGGCGCCGGCCGGGACGGATCCGTCCTTGGCCAGGCCGACGTTGATATAGGCGAACACCGGGATCAGCACGGCGAAGACGAGCATCGCCAGCTCGGTGTTGCGGCGGCTCGGCGCCCCCGCGACCCCGATGGTGGACGTGGTGTGACTTGGACTGCTCATGACTGCTTCTCAGGCCCCCACAACTACTTCGTACAGTTCTCGGCGAGCAGCTGCTGCGCCGCGGAGAGGGCGGGGCCGTTCTTCCCCTCCGCTGCTTGCTTCGCCTCGCAGGCGTCGGCCTGCTTCTGCAGGCCGGCGGTCGTCTCCCGGGCGTCGGCCAGGTCGTCCGCCGGGATGGTCTTCTCGACCTTCTTCTGCTGGTAGTCCGGCAGGTACTTGAGTTCGATACCGGTGTCCTCGGCGACGTCCGAGAGCGAGATCCAGGCCAGCTTCTGCTCGATACCCCGGTAGATGGCCACGCGGTCGTTGTCGGTTCCCACGTAGTACTGGTCCTGCGTCCACTCGTACGCCTTGTAGCCGCCGTAACCCAGCCCGCCCAGCACGATCGCCAGCAGCAGGAACCGCTTCAGCCAGCGGAACCGGGGCGGCGCCTTGACGAAGTCCTCGTCGTTGAACGCCAGCCCGTACGCGTCCGCCCCGTCCTCGTCGGGCGGGCCGAAGCCCCCCGCCTGCGGCGGCGCGGGGCGGCCGAGGCCGGCCGCGCGGCCGGCGGGGGTCTGCATGGTGGCCGGGCCGCCGAACTGCTGCTGGTTCTCGGCGACCGCGCCGACGACGACCGGGGTGTCGTTGAGCTGGCCGGCCAGGGTGTCGTTGTCGTCGACGTCGAGGACGTCGGCGACGATCACGGTGATGTTGTCCGGGCCGCCGCCGCGCAGCGCGAGCTGGATCAGCTCCTGCACCGTCTCGTACGGGCCCTGGTAGCTGGCGAGGGTGTCCTCGAGGGTCTCGTGGCTGACGACGCCGGAGAGCCCGTCGGAGCAGATGAGATAACGGTCACCCGCCCGCACCTCGCGGATGGAGAGGTCCGGCTCCACATGGTCGCCGGTGCCGAGCCCGCGCATCAGCAGCGAGCGCTGCGGGTGCGTGGTGGCCTCCTCCTCGGTGATCCGGCCCTCGTCGACCAGGCGCTGCACCCAGGTGTGGTCCTGGGTGATCTGCGTGAGCCGGCCGTCGCGGAGCAGGTACGCGCGGGAGTCGCCGACGTGCACGAGCCCGAGGCGCTGGCCGGTCCACAGCAGGGCCGTCAGCGTCGTACCCATGCCCTCCAGGCGCGGGTCCTCCTCGACCATGTCGCGCAGCCGGTCGTTCGCGCGGCGCACGGCGTCGCCGAGGGAGGTGAGGATGTCGGAGCCGGGGATGTCCTCGTCGAGGTCGACGATGGTGGAGATCACCTCGGAGGAGGCGACCTCGCCGGCCGCCTGGCCGCCCATGCCGTCGGCGATCGCCAGCAGACGGGGACCGGCGTAGCCGGAGTCCTCGTTGTGCTCGCGGATCATGCCCTCGTGCGAGCCGGCCGCAAAGCGCAGGGAAAGGCTCATGCGCACCTCGCCCGTCGGCTCCGGGTACATCCGCATGGTGCCCACCCTCCGGTCATGGTCGGTGTTACTTCCGCAGCTCGATGACGGTCTTGCCGATACGGATCGGCGCGCCCAGCGGAATCGGTGTCGGCGTGGTCAGCCGGGTCCGGTCGAGATACGTGCCGTTGGTGGAGCCGAGGTCCTCGACGATCCACCGCCCGTCACGGTCCGGGTAGATCCTGGCATGCCGGGAGGAGGCGTAGTCGTCGTCCAGCACGATTGTCGAATCGTGTGCCCGCCCCAGGGTGATGGTCTGCCCCTGCAGGCTGACGGTCGTACCCGTGAGCGAGCCCTCGGAGACGACGAGCTTGGTCGGGGCGCCACGGCCGGCCCGGCGGTTGTTGTTGGCGGCGGCGCGGCCGCGGTCCTGGCGCGGGGGCTGCGGCTGGCGCTCCGCCTGCGGGCGCGTGGCCGCGCGCTGGGTCACCCGGGTGCCGAAGAGGTCACTGCGGATGACCTGGACGGCCACGATCACGAACAGCCACAGTACGGCGAGGAAACCCAACCGCATGACCGTGAGGGTCAGCTCTGACATTGCCCCCGCTTCACCCTTCGGCTTGCCGGAAAATGATGGTGGTCGAGCCCACGACGATGCGTGAGCCGTCGCGGAGCGTAGCGCGCAGGGTGTGCTGCCCGTCCACCACGATCCCGTTCGTCGACCCCAGATCCTGCACCGTCGCCGGGCTCACGTCGACCCTGATCTCGCAATGACGCCGGGAAACCCCCGGGTCGTCGATGCGGACGTCGGCCTCGGTGGAGCGGCCCAGGACGAGTGAGTTGCGGGAGATCTGGTGGCGTACGCCGTTGATCTCCACCCAGCGGCGCTGCTGGCCGGCCGGCGCACGGGGCGGCGCCGGAGGCATCGGCGGGGCGTCGTAGCCCGGGTACCCGCCGCCCACGCCGCCGACGCCGCGCGGGGCGGCGGCCGCGGGGGCGCTGCTGGGACGGCGCGGCGGCGACTGCTGCTGCTGGTGCTGCGACTGGCTGGAGGCCAGGGTGCGGCTGCGCACCCGGTACAGGCCGGTGTCGAGGTCGTCGGCCTTCTCCAGGTGCACCTTTATCGGGCCCATGAAGCTGTAGCGCTGCTGGGTGGCGTAGTCGCGCACCATGCCGGCGAGCTCCTCGCCGAGCTGTCCGGAGTACGGGGCGAGCCGCTCGTAGTCGGGAGCGGAGAGCTCCACGATGAAGTCGTTGGGGACGACGGTCCGCTCGCGGTTCCAGATCGTGGCGTTGTTGTCGCACTCGCGCTGGAGGGCGCCGGCGATCTCGACCGGCTGCACCTCCGACTTGAACACCTTCGCGAAGGTGCCGTTCACGAGCCCTTCCAGCCGCTGCTCGAAGCGCTTCAGTACACCCACCGGGCACCTCCCTTCGTCATGGCCCCCCGGGGGCCGTCCGCCCCCGGATCTCGAACGTTCATCTATTACTGGCTACTGATCGTATCCACGCACGGGGGAATCAGCTGGTTCCGGTTCCCGCCGCTCACAGCGGTGTCATCTCTCTCACACCGCCCGCCCCCGCACCTGATGCTCCCACCAGATGGTACGGGCGCCCACAACCAGTGTCCCGTACCCGAGGACCCCGGCGGCACAAGGACAGCGGATCGCCGGCACCCGCTCCCGTACGCCGCTAGCCGGGTACCCCCGGGCGGGCTCTCCGAGCCCTCGCGGGCCGCCGTCGGGGCGAGCACCGGCCGCCGTCGGGGCGAGCACTGGCCGCCGTCGGACCCGTAGCGCCCGCGTCGGAGCCCTCTGCCGCCTGCCCGCGGCCCCCGCCCGTAAACGGATGTGATTCCACCCTGGGCAGCGTGCTAATCTTCTGGATGTCGGAAGGCGCACGGCCCACAAGGCCGGTCGGCGGACGGCACACCCAATGCGCGGGTGGCGGAATAGGCAGACGCGCTGGATTCAGGTTCCAGTGCCCGAAAGGGCGTGGGGGTTCAACTCCCCCCTCGCGCACAAAGAAGCACCGACGGAAGGTGCCTCGTCACGGTGACGGAAGTCGCTGGGCGGGGCGCCTTTCTTGGTTTTCTGGATCTTCGCTCCGGGGACTACGGCTCGACCGCGGGGAGAGCGTCGCGCAGCTCTGCGGGGAAGGTGGGGTCGTCCCGCCAGACGGCGACGGCCGTCACAAGTGCGGACCATGAGGTCTGAGCTGCGCTTGAAGTCTTGTCGGGCTCTTCGAGGACCTGCTGCGAGAGCTGCCGGACCACGCCGTAGAGGGCCTGGACCACTTCGATGACGCGCGCCATGTCGGACCCGGGCGGGTGCGGGGGTTCGCCGTTGAGCGAGAGCGTCATGGCGCTGACCTGGTAGAGATGGCCGTCGACGAAGTCCCGGAGGGCGATGACCTGGTCTCGGGTGGGCGGCTCAGTCATGACTGGAAGCCTATGACTGCGTCTGGGTCGAGGGCGCTGTCACGCCGGGGCGAGATGGCCGGTGGGGGTCCAGGTGCCGGGCGGTTTGACGGGTCTGCGGCGGGTGGGGCGTCTGCGGGGTGGCTGGTCGGGACTGGGGAGGGTGTCGAGCCAGCGGCTGATCTTGCGACGGTTGGTGTGGGCGAGCTGGAAGGCCAGGAGGAAGGTCTGGGCGGCGATGCCGCGGATGCGGCGGCTGGGCTGTTCGATCGCTTCGTAGAGGGGGTCTTTGGCGTAGCCGTTGAAGTGCTCGACGCTGTTGCGGAGCCGGAAGTAGACGCGTTGCCAGTCTTCGCTGCCGTAGGGCAGGGCCTGGTGGTGTTGGGCGCCGGCCTGGGCGGGGATGGTGATGGTCTGCTGGGTGCAGATCTTGGCGGGTCCGGTGGGGCTGGGTGCAGGGTCGGCAACGGGAATGTGAGGGCCTCGGCCGAGGCTGTCCTTCTTGATCGGGCACTGGAGGTGTCCGGCGGCGGCGGGGCAGGACAGGCGCTGGCGGCCATCGGGGGCGGGGTGCTGTTTCGGGACCAGCTGGAAAGCGGTTCGCGCGACGATGCGGGCGATCCAGGTTTCTTGGTCGATGGTGTCGTCATGGAGATCACGGGTGGCGGTGATCAACACCTGAGGGGTGGCGGGGCAGTGCCAGGTCCCCTCTATCTGTAGCGCTCCTTGTGATCCTGCCTGGATGCCGAGTTGATCGTGGCGGTAGTCGAAGACCAGGTGGTAGCCGAGGCGGCGGGCGGGGAGTTGGAAGTCTGCGGGGGTGGTGTTGTTGTAGGCGCGATCGGCGGCCAGGAATCCGGCCGGGTGGCCGCGTTCGTGCAGGTCGGTCAGGACGCGGGTGGCGTTGGGGCCGGGGGCGTGGCCGGGTTTGTCCAGGGTGAAGCCGACCACGACGGCCGGCGGGGTGTGCGGGTCGCTGGCCCGGTCCGGGCCGGGAGTGCCGTCGCGGGCGGGGTTGCGGGCGATGGCCAGGGTGGCGTCGTAGCCGAACATCGCCTTCACCGGCCGATCGCGTTTCTTCGCTTTTCCTTCCTTTCCCGGCTTTCCGGTGCCGGTGACCGGCTGTAGGTCGGGGTCGCGATGGTCGCCGGTGCGGACGTACCAACCTGCGTCGGGGTCCGTGGCCAGGTCGGGACCGGTGGTGCGCAGACCGCGGGCGTAGGTGCGGATCGGGGTGGCATCCAGGGCGAGCGAGCCGTCCCAGTTCCGGTGCAGGTGCGGGGCGAGGTCGGCGAGGGAGGCGTCGATGACGGCGTTGGTGGTGGTCAGGAGCAGGCCGGCGCGCTCATCGAGTACGGGTCTCCGGCTGGCGGCCAGGAGCTGGGCGGCGCGGGTCTTGTCCAAGCGGTGGTTCTTGGGCAGCGGTGAGGGGTCCATGGTGTCGATGAGCCGGTGGAACAGGCGGCGGACGACGGCGTAGGAGGCTTCGAAGCCGTGGGCGGTGTCGGGCCGTTCGGGGATGAGGAACCGCTCGCGCAGCTGAGGCGGGATGGCCCACTGCAAGATCGCCGTGGTGCGGTCCAGCAGGACCTTGCCGTGTCGGTTGGTGCACAGCTGCATGCCGGCGAACAGTCCCTCGACGCTCAGGAGCCGGGGCCGTCCCAGGGGGTGGTGCACCAGTGCGGTCAGGGTGTCCAGGACGGCCTGGTCGCAGACTTCATCCAGGGCGCGCAGTACGTCGGCGGTGGCGATGCGGGCCTCGGCGCCGGCCGGGTGGGGGTGGCGCATCAGTCGCCGCGCAGGAGTTCGGCCGCCCGTGGGGCGGGGATCGGGGTGAGGTGGGGCAGCAGCCGGGACAGGCCGTGCAGGGTGTCGACGCCCGAGCCGGCCAGGATGACAGGCAGTGGAAGGCCTGCGTTGATCAGGCCGACCAGCCAGGTGGCGCGGGCTCGGCCCATGACCAGCGGCGGGCAGGCAGGGTCGGTTTGGGTGCGGGCCAGGAAGTTGGTCACGGTGTTCTTCGCCCGGGCGTGGGCGTTCGGGCGAAACAGCCACGATGCCGCGCCGCTGTGCTCGGCCTCCTGGGCGGCGCGGGCCAGAACCGTTTCCCAGGGACGGCGGCAGACCACCAGCCGGGCGCGGCGGCCGCGTACCGAAACAGCCGTCGTGCCGGTCGACGCGATGCGGATGTCGTGCGCGCGTAGCGGCACGATCTCCGGCGAGTCCAGTCCGCAACCGAGTCCCAAGGCGAGCAGCGTCTGACAGCCGTGCCGCAACTGGGCGGTGGCCTGGCCGGAGGCCCACGACCACAG
Source organism: Streptomyces sp. NPDC051940 (assembly GCF_040680895.1). NCBI lineage: Bacteria > Bacillati > Actinomycetota > Actinomycetes > Kitasatosporales > Streptomycetaceae > Streptomyces > Streptomyces sp. NPDC051940. Next base: position 94,485 of record NZ_JBFAXR010000010.1, read on the forward strand.
CGCACTCTGCTCCACCGAGGTGTAGGGGTGCGACGCGGTGGAGGAGGACAGCTTCACCGGCGGTCCGCCGGCCAGCTCCGGGCCGAGCACCGCATCGCGCAGCTTCAGCAGCCGCGAGCGGTAGTTGCCGCGACTGGCCGGGCCCACCGTCGGGCAGCCGACGGCGATGAACCGTTCGATCACCGCGCGGGACAGCCACACCTCGGCGGTGGCCGGCAGGCCTTGGCCGTCGGCGAACACCGCGAGCTTGGCGAGCGGCCCGAGCAACTCCCGGGCGGTGTAGGTCACCTGTGGGTCGGCGTCCTTGACGATGGAGCGGACCAGCGGGGCAAGGCGCGGCCAGGCCGCCGGCACGGGATGGGGGGTGTAGTGGTCGATGTAACGGGAGATGACGGACCGCCACTGGTAGACACCGGCCGGAAGGCTGCTAATCAATTCGCACGCTAGCTCATTAGCACCCTTCGGTGGGGCCGAAGTCGAACTTCTCGGTGCGCGAGACTGGGCGGCATGCCCGGAGACTCCTCGCGCACCCTCGCCCCGCGCGCCTTCGCCCGTACCGGCGTCTGGCCGAACGCGGCCCTGGCCGAGCACCACGGCGCGGCGGTCGCGCAGGCCCTGGCCCGCCGCCTGGCCGAAGCCATGGCCGCCCGCCAGCTCAGCGCGAAGCGTCTCGCCCTGGACGCGGGCGTCAACCGGCAGACCATCGCCAACGTCCTGGCCGGCTCCACCTGGCCGGACCTGCTGACCATCGCCAGCCTCGAACTCGCCCTCGACGCCGACCTGTGGCCCGGCCGACGTCCCTGACCCCGGGCGCCTGAACTGCGATCTCGACATTCTCGTCGCCCCCTGAATCGGGGCAGGCAGCCGGAATCCCGCATCGCAGCCCGCGCGACAAGTCACGCCGGTAAGGTGGGCCACGACACAGGAAAACCAGCCCTGCAAGGTCCTGGAAATCCCTGGTCAACGGTCGCCACCGGACCCTATATCCGGTGGCGGCCACCCGGCCGCGACAACTGACAGGAAACCACGGCCGGAAAGCCTGATCCGCTAGAACTGCCCCCTTTCCACCCCGGGAAGGGCGTGGTAGGTCCGCTCGTTATTGTCGATCTGCTTGGCGATCACGCCATCCCGGGCATACTCGTCCAGGCTGGTCCGCAGGCTCTTGACGTTGCTGATGCCAAGCAGTTCGGCTATCTCGTCCAGCCGCCACCGCTTCTCCGGCCGCTGCCCGAGCAGACGCTCCACTTGGGCCTTTCGCGGCAGCTCGGCGCCGATGTCCGTCATCCCGCCCTCGGCGTCGTGCCCTTCCAGGTCGTCGTCGTCCAGGCCGTCACCGTCCTCCGGTCCGGCCGATGCGGTGCGAGGCCGGGGAATGCCGTGCTCGGTCAGGTAGTCCAAGTCCGCCTTGCACGTCTGCAGCCGTTTCCCGATCCGCAGCCGATCCCGGATCGCACGCATTTCCCGGCGAACCTCCTCCAATTTCTCTTCCTGTTCCGCCACATACTTGTCCGGGTCGGCCTTCGCGGCCTCCCACGCGGGTAACTCCTCAGTCATGGCGGCACGGTAGCGGAGAGGAAACCTTGATCGTGCCAATACGTGCAATCGCCGGGAAAGAATCAGGTGAGGCACGGAAGGAAATCGCGGAAATGGAAAGGAAATCGTTCACCGCCAGGCATTTCCGTTTCCAGAACAGAAACGCCGGCGCCGATGGAAAGGATCACGGCTCGCGCAGAAGCCACCGTTGCCCCGATCGTTTCAAGCGCACCAGTATTGAGTGGAACCCCCGCACCTCAACACGGCAGAGTGGGTGGCGTGAGCGAACTGTGGCCGTACTCCCTGACCTGGGCCGACGTAGATCCGAGCCGCCATCCGTTCGACCTGGACGAACACGCGGCCCATCGACTGGCGGTGCTTGTCGTCCCCTTGCTGCCCGATGCCTCGACCATCGACGACGTCAGTTGGCCACTCACTGCGGTCACCGAGTTCCTCGTCCAGCGGTATGGGCAGTGGGCCTGCGGGTGGAACTGGTCGATCGGCGAGGGTGATCTCGACGGAGGAGTCGTCGGCGCCTGGTGCTGCGCAGCTCACACCGTCACCACCCCGGAAGCGACCGCACCACTCGTCGTCGAAGCGCTGCGCGAATGGCGCAGTTGGCTCGACGAACTGCGGCAGCGGTTCATCGACCTGGCCCCACCCACCGATGTTCCAGTAGCGTCTGTGGATCCCTGGCACTGGGAGAGAGCCTGCACTCGCCTGGTCACCATGGTCGCCGACCGCACCGAGGCAGAAAGCGGCTGGTACGGGCACTGCATGCAAGTGCTGCACTGGTTCCTGGCATCCCACGGCATCTCCGAGGAGCGGGCGGAACAGATCGTCGAGAAGGCCGTCGGCGGCCGCTTCGACAGCTGGATGGCACCCGACGCGACCGTGGTCGACGAGGTGAGCACCCGATTCGCCCAAGCCATCAGCCAGAACCCGTGACCGCGCCGCTCCCGGACGCCCTGGCCGTCTGGCTGGGCATTCGAGGGACCCTCTCATGGCCCCGCTGGCCTGGCTGCCCCCGATCCCCGAGCGCACCCACCCTCGATGGCTTCCACCACTTCTTCCTGACCACCCGCGGCGGCCGGGACCCCGAGGGCACCGCACGCGTCAGAGCCGCACTCGAGAAGGTCCAAACCGACGCCGCACGAGGCACCGAGTTGAGCCTGTCGCTTGTCCAGGGCTGGCAGCAGATCGTCCTGAACGACAGTGCCGTCGGATTCCGCGCCCTGCCGGCGTTCGCCAAGGGAGGCCGCGAACGCTACGGGCTCAACCCGCACACCCGGTTCCGCTTCGAGGAATGCCTCGCCGAGACTACCCAGCCGGGGCTCCCACTCCCATCACGCGCCGCCCGCGCCTACCTCGATGTCCTGTTCTTCCACCCTTTCGGAGACGGCGTCGCCCGCGCAGCCATGCTGGTGCTGGCGTTCGTCCTGGCCAGTGAAGGCGTCACACTCAGCCAGGTGCATCCGCTGCAGGCAACACGGTGGGCGGACGACGCCGAAGGTGCGGTCGACCTGGCGATCCTGCTGGGAATTCTGATCACCGAATCCCAGCGCCGGCTCACGGTGGGAAGCGATCACATTCAGCGCGGGAATCAGCGCCCATCTCCTCGGCGTACTCCCTGATCACCGACTTCCGTCGGTGCCCCACAAACGAAGGACCCCGGTTCGCCGGGGTCCTTCTGCGTTCCCCCGCGGGTGTGAGCGCGCGGTCACCGAGCGTGTCATCCCTCAGCGACCGGCTCTCCGACCCCCGCAGGTGACACCGGTCACGCCTCAGACCCCGTCCCGGCCACATCCGCTGCCGCTATCAACCGCACCACCGACGCGTCCAGCGTGACCGGGTGCAGCGCGTACACCTCCGCGCCCGGTGCGGGGCGGATGTCGCCGCGGTACAGGTAGGCCAGTTGCGCCCCTTCGGGATCCGCCGGGGCGTCCGCGTCCGGCCCGCCGATGCGGGCCGCGAAGGCGGCGGCGTCCTCGTCGGATCGGCGGCGGTATGTGGTGACCGAGCCGTCCGCGTGCCGCAGCGCGACAACGGCGGCCCGCGCCGCGGCCTGCCAGACCGCGAGCTCGCCCAGCCCCACCCGCGATCCGGACGCGAAGAGGTCGGTCAGCGCGCGGCCCAGCGACGCCAGACCCCCGGCATGCCGGTGTACGGCGTGGTGGTCGCCGGTCACGCCCTGCATGATGTCGAGCCAGCGCATCGTGCGCCCGGATACGTCGACGACGAGCGGCACCATGGCCCGGTTGCTCCCCGCCAGATCGAAGCGCTGCTCGACCGCACCCGGGTCGAAGGGCGCACCGGCGCCGTCGCCGCGCACCATGAACCCGGCGAAGGCGTCGGCGAGTTCCGTGAACGGCACGCTGTTGTACGAGTAGACCGCCGCAACCGCGTACCGCACCCCCCGCTGCTCCAGCGCGGCCAGGTCGAGGTCCACGAACTCGCTCGCCCCGTCCGGCGGCGGGGCGCTGGTGAGATCACCGGAGTGCACCGCGGCCGACGTGCCGAAGCGCAGATGGGTGTAGTCGCACGTGCCGATGTGCTCCCAGGAGGCGTTGAAGAACGCCAGCGACAGGTCGAGGTCGGTACGCCCCGACGCCTCGCTCTCCGTCCAGTGCAGGAACAGCCGCAGCCGGCGCCCCTCGGGCAGCGGGAGCTCGCTCCCGCGGGGCAGCGTCACCAGCGCCCGGGAAGCGGTGCGCTGCAGTGAGCGCGGCGGCACTGCGGGCGGCGAGGGCCTCGCGCAGCGGTGCGGACAGGAGATGACCCCGGTCGAGCAGGTCGGCCTCAAGCAGCGCGACCCCGTCCGTTTGCGGCTCCCCGCCGGGCGCCCCCGCGGGCGCGGGCAGGTAGACGGCACCACGCGGCTACCCGGGGCTGGTCGTGCTGCCGGCCGCCGTGTCGGCGGTGGTGGCGCTGCTGGCTCTGGGGACGCGGCCGGCACGACGAACCGGCACTGCAGCCATGACCGACCCCTTGTACTGGCTTGCGGCTAGAGGCCGATGACCACCAGGGCGGTGTCGTCGGTGGCGCCCGCGGCGGGCAGGAGGTCCAGCAGGAGCGCGTCGGCGAGGTCCTCCGAGCCCAGGTCTCGGTGGGCGGTGAGCGCTTGGCCCAGACGGGTCAGGCCGGTGTCGATGTCCTCGTGGCGTCGTTCGATCAGGCCGTCGGTGTACAGGACGAGTGTGTCGCCGTCGCCGAATCCGACCTGGGCCTGGGGACCGGCGACGTGTTCGGGGCGGGCGCCGAGCGGAGGGTCGGTGGCCTGGTCGAGGAAGACGACGGTGCCGTCGGTGTGCAGCAGCGCGGGCGGTGGGTGGCCGGCGCTGCTGTAGGTGAGCATGCGGGTGTCCCAGTCCACGTGCACGGACACCGCGGTGGTGGATTCCGCGCCCTCGACCGACCGGGCGTACAGGCCCAGCACCTCCAGGGCCCGGGCCGGCCCGGCCGAGACCCGGGAGGCGGCGCTCAGCGCGCTGCGCAGCTGGCCCATGACACCCGCGGCGGCAAGGCCGTGGCCCACGACGTCGCCGACCGCCACCGCCATCCGGTGGCCGGGGAGTTCGACCAGGTCGTACCAGTCGCCGCAGACGTTCAGCGTGCCGACGGCCGGCTGGTAGCGCACCGCGGCCCGGTGGTGGTCGGCCAGGCGCGGGGCGGGCAGCATGGCGTCCTGGAGTGCGAGGGCCACCTCGCGCTCGCGGGCGTGCGCCTGTCGCAGCCGCTCGTTGAGCTCCTGCAGTTCCCGCGACCGGGTGTACAGCTCCGCCTCCAGTACCCGTGCCCGGCCGCCTCCGGCCCGGCCGCGGGCCCGGATCAGCTCGGTGACCTCTTCCACCCGGTGCACCAGCAGCACCACGCGGCCGTCCGCGTCCATGACGGGGGCGTTGATCGGACTCCAGTAGCGCTCCTCCCACTGGTCGGGGCGCTCCAGCGACCGCACGTCGTAGCGCTGCAACGCCATGGTGTCGCGCTCGCCGGTGGCCAGGACGCGCTGCAGAGACGCGGCGAGGTTCCGGGCGCCGGTCGCTGCGGGGTCGTTCGGGTTGTCGGGGAAGACATCGAACAGATAGCGGCCGATCAGATCCTCGTGGGAGCGGCCGGAGTTGCGCAGGAAGTCCTCATTCACGTCCGCGTAGACCAGATCAGGCGTCAGCAGCGCCACCATGCCCGGCAGCCCCTGGAACACCGCCTGGTAGTCGATGCCCTGCCTGGTCATGCGCGTCTCCGTTCGTCGGATCACCCTCACGGTAGGCGGGCGACGGTGACGCCCGGGTGACGCGCGGCCAGGATCTCGGCCAGGTCACACACTCGGTCCAGGTACTTCCGGCCGCCGGGTGCGGCCATCGGACAGCGGATACGGTCACGGACCGGTGCCGGCGACGGCCGTAGCCGAGGGCCTCCTGGCGAGCATCCGGTCACCGAGCGGGAACCGCGTGCCTCCGGACCCCCGGGGTCACGCGCTGAGCGCGCTGGGTTTCGCGTGGGACGAGGGGCGTCAGCCGCAGGTCCGGTAGTCGTAGCCCGCCTTGCGCCACGCGCCGTCGCCGTCGATGAACTGGTAGTTGCCGTCGGCGTCCCGCTTCATGTTGAACATGGCGTACCGGCCGATGTAGTTCCCGGTCATGGTCGCCCCGGGGGCATCGCTTCCGGTCAGGTAGATCCCCATGCCCTCCGCGCCGTAGCCGGCCTCGCCCCACGTGGCCCGGCCGGCCGAGCCGTCCTCGGCGAGGCCCACCTCGTAGGCCTTGTTCCGGTACACCTGCCAGGCCTTGGTCGCCTTGTAGGTGTTGTCGCCGAAGACCCCGTCGACGCCGGAGGCGGGAAGGAAGCCGTCCGCCCACAGGACCTTCTGCCACAGGCACGTGGCGTTGGAGGACCGGTTGGTGTCCCGGTCGACGACGCCCTCGTTGTCCCAGTCGTCCACGGGCCAGTCGAGCCCGTAGACGTACGCGCGTCCGGTGTAGGTGCCGCTCGCCGCCGATCAGATTCCGCAGGGAGCATCACAGTCCGGCCGGTGGCTGTCCACGACATGTGGGCAGGGGTGAAACACGCAGAAGAACCCCGGTTCAGCGGGGTCCTTCCCCGTTGCAGGGAGCCCCGGTGCTGCCGCGGGCGGTCGACCGGTCGGAAGGCGCCGGTGTGGCCCGGCCAGGCCGGATTGTCATGCCCCTTGCACACCTCCCCCCGCTCCTGCTATCCACTGTTAGGAAACTTTCCTATCCGGACCCACACCCCACCGGAGGCCCCATGAGACCCGCACGGTTACGGATACGCACCGCCGTCGGCGTCGGGGCGGTGATCGCCGCCCTGGTGCTGCCCCTGGCCGGGGGCGGGCCCGCCGTCGCCGCGCCCACGCGGTACGAGGCCGAGAGCGCGACCGTCTCGCAGGGCGTCGTGGAGGCCAACCACGCCGGCTTCAGCGGGACCGGGTTCGTCAACACCGACAACGTCGCCGGGGCGTACGTCGAGTTCACCGTCAGCACGCCCGCCGCCGGCACCGCGACCCTGGCGCTCCGCTACGGCAACGGCACCACCACCGACCGCCCCGGGGACGTGGCCGTGAACGGCACCGTCGTGGCGGCGGGCAAGTCCTTCCCGTCCACCGGCACCTGGACCAACTGGACCACCGCCACCGTCACCGCGAGCCTCCCCGCCGGCACCAGCAAGGTGCGGGTCACCGCCACCACCGCCGGGGGACTGCCCAACCTCGACTACCTCGACGTGGACGTCACCGCCCCCAGCGCCGACTACCAGGCCGAGAACGCCGTCATCTCCCAGGGCCTGGTGGAGGCCAACCACACCGGCTACACCGGCACCGGCTTCGTCAACTACGACAACGTCACCGGCTCCTACGTCGAGTTCACCGTGACCGCGGCCGCCGCCGGCACCGCCGGCCTGGAGTTCCGCTACGCCAACGGCACCACCACCGACCGGCCCATGAGCGTCACCGTCAACGGAACCGTGGTCAACCCGTCCGTGTCCTTCCCGTCCACCGGCACCTGGACCGGCTGGACGACGAAGACCCTCAACGCCGCGCTGAACACCGGCACCAACACCGTCCGCGCCACGGCGACCACGGTGAACGGCGGACCGAACCTCGACCGGCTGGCGCTGACCGCCCCGGGCCAGCCGCCGACGGGGGACACCCCCGCCGAGATCAACGGCCAGCTCCGGATCTGCGGCACCAAGCTCTGCAACGCCTCCGGCCACCCGGTCCAGCTGCGCGGCATGTCCACCCACGGCCTGCAGTGGTACTACCAGTGCCTGACCACGGGCTCGCTGAACGCCCTGGCCGACGACTGGAACGCCGACGTCATGCGGATCTCGATGTACATCCAGGAGGACGGCTACGAGACCGACCCGGCCGGCTTCACCGCCAAGGTCGACAACCTGATCGAGCAGGCCACCGCCCGCGGGATGTACGCGATCGTCGACTGGCACATGCTCGACCCCGGCGACCCGTACTACAACCTCTCCCGCGCGAAGACGTTCTTCACCCACATCGCGCAGAGGCACAACGCCAAGACGAACCTCCTCTACGAGATCGCCAACGAGCCCAGCGGGGTGAGCTGGTCGCGGATCAAGTCGTACGCGGAGGAGCTCATCCCCGTGATCCGCGCGAACGACCCGGAGACCCCGGTCCTCGTCGGCACCCGGGAGTACTCCTCGCTCGGCGTCTCCGCCGGGGCGACCGAGTCCGAGGTGGTCAACAACCCGGTGAACGCGACCAACATCGCGTACACCTTCCACTTCTACGCCGCCTCGCACGGCCAGGAGTACCTCGACGCCCTGTCCCGGGCCGCCGACCGGATCCCGATGTTCGTGACCGAGTTCGGCACCCAGACCTACACGGGCGACGGCGGCAACAACTTCACCAGGTCGCAGCAGTACCTCGACCTGATGGCCGCCAAGAAGATCTCCTGGGTCAACTGGAACTACTCCGACGACTTCCGCTCGGGAGCCGTCTTCAAGGACGGCACCTGCGCCGCGAACGGCCCCTGGACCGGCACGACCTCGCTGAAGCCCGCCGGGGTCTGGGTCCGCGACCGGATCCGCACACCGGACGACTTCCCGACCGGGTGACCGGGTGACCGGGTGACCGAAACGGCCGGCAGAGAGGGCCGGATCCACACCCCCGGTGCGGACCCGGCCCTCAGCCTTACGCGGGATCAGTCGTCCAGCTCCAGCCGGTACACACCCCCCTGGTCGACGCCCGCGAACAGATAGCGGCCGTCCGGCGACACCTGCAGCGACAGCACGTCCTTGTCGGGCATGCCGCGGGAGATGTTGCGCCAGGTCTTCCCGCCGTCGGTGGACTTCAGCACGCCCCGCGCGCCGGTCGGGGTGAAGTCCACCCACCACTCGGCGGTGCCGGCGTAGAGCGTGCCGCCGTGGCCGGTGATGTCGGTGACGGAGACGGGCAGCACCCCGGTGTCGGCGTTGGTGAAGGTCTTCCCGCCGTCCGTGCTGCGCCGGATCGCGTCACCGCCGGTGAGCATGACCCCGCCGGTGAACTCGATGGTGGCGACCCGGGCCTGCGTGATCCGCTCCGGCGTGGTGGCGCCGAAGTCGTCGGAGCGCCACAGCCCGTACGCGTTGCCGAGCCAGATCCGGCCGGGCACCTGCGGGTCGGCCTCGATCACGTCGAACGACAGGCCCAGCTTGCGGGTCTTCCAGGTGGCCCCGCCGTCGGTGGTGGTGTAGACGCCGCTGCCGAACATGCTGCGGTACGACACCGCCATCCGGTCGGGGTCCGCCGGGTCGACCATGAAGCCCTGGCCGGAGCCGTCGAGCCAGGGGCTGACGTCCTGCCAGGTGGCCCCGCCGTCGGTGCTCTTCTGCACCGCCAGGCCGGTGAACCCGTTGAACAGCCGCCATACGGAACCCGGCTCCTTCGGCGAGGTCCGCAGAGCGCCGATGGCGGAGCTGATGGTGCCCTCGCCTTCCGCGTGTCCCCACTCGGGATCGGCGGAGCCGACGGGAGTGCGGTAGGTGCCGATGCGGGTCGCCGCGAACAGCTTGTCGCCGGCCGTGGCGAGCGAGGAGACGCTCTCGGCCTGGACGCCGAGCCGCTTCAGCGCACCTCCGTCGCCCCGGTACAGGCCCGAGGAGGACAGGCCGAGGGTGTACGAACCGTCGGCCCACCGGTCGTAGTCCGTGACCACCGAGCCGGAGACGGGCTTGGCGACCGGCGTCCACGTCCTGCCGCCGTCCAGGCTCCGGGCGATCCCGCCGAACAGGGCGTCATGCAGGATCTCGCCGTCCTCGACGAGGACCCGGCCGCTGTTGGGACGCGTGGACTTCTCGAACGTGGCACCCGCGTCCCGCGAAATGTGGACACCGGCGTTCTTGCCCTGCGCCATGACGACGACCAGGTCGTCGTCCACGTCGAAGCCCAGCAGATGCGTCTCGCGGATCTTGCCGGCGAAGACCGTGACGGCAGGCCCCGGGTTGCCGGTGGCGAAGCCCGGGATCTTCCAGATCTTCTGGCCGGCCCACACGTACAGGTCGTCGCCGCCGAACTTCACCTGGCCGACCCAGTCGGTGATCCCCATGCCCGCCAGGTCGACCGCCTGCCAGCTGCGGGCGCCGTCACGGCTGGCGTAGTACTGGCCGCTCCCGGTGTCCCCGGCGAGCAGCACCCGGGTCCGGTCGTCGGCGGTCAGGGTGTCCACCGGTCCGGCCGGGACCGGCATCCGCTCCCAGCTCCTGCCCCTGTCCTCGGTGCGCAGCACCACGGTGCCGTCCGGGAAGGCGGTCGGATGCCCGCTGACGACGACCTCCCACCACCGCTTCGGGTCGGTGGAGTCGACCACCAGCTGCGGCGCGTACAGCGCGTCACGCACCGGCGTGTGGTTCAGCTGCTGCCAGTTCCGGCCCTTGTCCGTGGTGAGCCAGGCACCCGGGCGCAGCCCGGAGGTCATCACGGCCTGGTCCGGGTCGCCGGGGGCGAGGTGGGTGGTGCCCACCGTGCTGTTCGGCCCGATCGGCTTCCACCGCTTGGCGCTGGACGCGGTGCGGGTCACCTCGAAGGCCCCGCTGCCGGTCTGCCTGACGCCGCCGACCGAGACACCGGACGCGGACATCGTGTACGTACCGGAGTCCAGGCCCGTCAGGTTCGCCGCGTACACCCAGTCGACGGCGGTCGGCTGCATGGTGACGGTGAACGCGGCGCCCTTCGGCGGCGTGACGGTGAGGACCGGAGGGGTCTTCAGCCCCTTCTTCCCCAGGGCGTAGATGAGGGTCTCGCCGTCGACGGACGGGTCATCGGCCGCCTCCACGTACAGCGGGAAGGCGAACATCAGATACGGGACGGTGAGCCGGGGGCCCCGGTCCGGGGTGACGGTGACGCGGCCGCTGATCTGGGTGGTGGAGTCGTCCGTCGCGTCGGGGCCGTCGGCCTCGACGGTCAGCGTGACCGCGGCGGAGCCGCCCGCCGGGATGTCGACGTGCTCCGGGGTGACCTCGGCGCGGCCGCTGACCGTGACCGCACCGCTGACCGGCGTGGCGCCGGAATTGTGCAGGGTGACGGTGCGGGTGCCGCCGACCTTCGCCCGGTCGGTGTCCGTCATGCCGAAGGACACCGTGGCCGGCGAGGCGGACAGCGCGGTGGCGGCCGCCGCGGCGGTGTCGAGCCGGCCATTGCCCTGGGTCATCAGGTCCAGGCCGGCCAGCGGCTTGGCGGTGCCGATCACCTGGGCGCCGAGTTCGGCCAGCGGGCGGTCCGGGTGCAGCTGGTGGAGCAGTGCCGCGGAGCCCGCGGCGAGCGGGGTCGCCATCGACGTACCGGAGAAGTGGGCGTATCCGTCCGGCCATACCGCGCTGCCGTCAGAGTTCCGCAGGCCCTTCGGGACGGTGGAGCGGATCTCCACACCGGGGGCGACGATCTCCGGCTTCAGGGTGAGGCCCTCGCGCTCGGGGCCGCGGGAGGAGAACGAGGCGAACGAGTCGCTGTCGTCCCGCCCGCTCAGCGTGACCGAGCCGCCGGACTCGGCGAGGGCGGCCAGGGCGGTGGCGCCGTCGAGGTCGACGCCCATGATCGCCAGCTTGTCCATGCGCAGCGAGTCGCCGGACTCGTCCGGGCGGAACCCGGAGGGGGCGAGGAGCGCGGTGTCACCGCTCGCCGCCTCGCGGGCGACACTGGTGCCAGGCCCCGACTGCCCGGTGAGCGGGTTCGCACGGGTGGAGCCGCCGGCCACGACCGGGCCGCCGCCCCCGCCGACGCCGCCGATCAGCGCGATCGCACCGCGCTTCTCGGCCTCGCGCCAGACCTCCAGCTCGAAGCCGAAGACGTCGTACGGGTTCTCGGGCGCGGGCGGCAGCGGGTACAGCACGATCTTGCCGCTGACGTCGCCGACCCGCTCCCAGTCCTCGGGGCTGCCCTCGCCCAGGTTGACCACCTCGGCGGTCACCGGCTCGGCGGGCGGGTTGGCGGAGCGGGCGCCGCGGTAGACGGACAGCGGCTCGTCCGCGCCCGGCACCTCCACCACGGGGAGCCGGATGCCGCTGGTGGTGGCGCCGACGGCGATCACGCCGGGGGCGGCGGCGGGGGAGCCGACCAGCTCGTAGCCGGGGATGTTGCCGGCCGCGGCGAACACCAGCGCACCGGACGCGGCGGCGGCGCTCGCGGCCCGCGCCACCGCGTCGGTGGCGGTGCCCTGCGCGTCGCCGAGGCTCATGTTGACGATGTCGGCGCGGTGCGGGTTCGCCGGGTCCACCGCGGCCTCGAGCGCCGCGATGATCTGGGAGTCGGGGCCGTAGCCGTCCGCGTTCAGCACCTTGTACGCCATGATCTGCGCGTCCGGCGCGGCGCCGGTCACTCCGCCGTCGGCGGCCGCCTTGCCGGCGATGATGCCGGCGACGTGGGTGCCGTGCGAGTGGTCGTCCATCGGGTCGGCGTCGTCGTTGACGAAGTCGTAGCCGCCGACGACCTTGTGGCCCTCGCCGAAGGCGCCGCCCAGGTCGGGATGGGAGTAGTCGACACCGGTGTCGAGCACGGCGACCGTGGTGCCCTTGCCGGTCACGTTCGCGCCGGACGGGTCCCGCTGCTGCCAGACCTCCGGGTTGCCGACGACCTTGTTGGCCTCGGCGACGGCGGCCTTGTTCATGCCGTCCTCGACGACGGACCTCACGCCGGGCAGCGCACGCAGCTTCGCCACGTCGGCGCCGTCGACGGTCATCGCCACGGCGTTCGCCAGCAGGTTCAGCTCGCGTACGGACCGGGCGTCGACGCCGCGGTCCTTCGCGTCGGCGAGGAAGGCGTCCTGGCGGGCCTTCAGCTTCTGCCGCTGCTCCTTCACGTCGGCGGCCCTGGCGTTCTTCATCGGCCCGGGCGCCGCGGCGAGCGCGCCGTCACCCGTCAGCTCGACGATGACGCGCTGGCTGCCCTGGTTCGCAGGCTCGGCGGCGGCGATGGACGACGGGACCGATGTGAGCAGTCCGCCGAGCACCGCGGCCGTCAGACCTATGTGCACAGTTCTTCGGTGTGAGTACCCCATAGGCGGTTCCTAACGGGCCCGGTGTGGAAACAGCAACGATTCCCCGCGGCCCATTGCTGCCGGTGGCACAGTTGGGCCACGATCCCCGGCATGTCACAGGAGCTGGCCCCCGTCGGTATCGACGCCTTCGACGAGCAGGTCTACCGGGCGCTGCTGTCCCGTCAGGCGGCCACGCCCGCGGAGCTCGCGGGGGAGCTCGGCACCTCATCGGAGCGTGTGGTGCGGGCACTTGACCGGATGCACGACCGCGGACTGGTCGGCCGGATGTCCGGCACCCGCCGCCGCTACGCGGCCATCGATCCGCAGCCCGCCGTGGAGGCCCTGATCCAGGCGCGTACGGCGGAGCTGGGCCGGGTGCGTTCGGCCGCCGCGGAGCTTGCGCGGCTGTTCGAGGCGGCCCGGCGGGGGGAGGGCGAGGAGGTCGAGATCATCGCCGGCCGGGAGGCGCTGGGCCGCTGGTTCGTACGCCTGCAGCAGGAGGCCAAGACGGAGGTGCGCACCCTCGACCGGCCCCCGTACGCGCTGACCACGGCCAATCCGGTGGAGGAGACGGCGATGCGCGGCGGCGTGACCTATCGCGCCGTGTACGCCCCGGAGGCCCTGGAGTGGCCGGGCGTGCTGGACGACATCCGGCATCTGGTCGACCGGGGCGAGCAGGCCCGCGTCCTGCCGGGGCTGCGGATCAAGCTGGCCATCGCGGACGAGTCGCTGGCCCTGATGCCGCTGTCGCTGGACCTGACCGACGTCCGCGCGGCGGTCATCCGGCCGTCGTCGCTGCTGGACGCGCTGATGGACTACTGGCAGCTGTGCTGGAACCAGGCCACGCCGCTGCTGGCGACCGGGGAGACCGACCACGCCTCGGCGGACCCCGACGAGGACGACCGGCTGCTGCTGGCGCTGCTGGTGAGCGGGCTGAAGGACGAGGCGATAGCGCGCCAGCTGGGCTGGTCGGTACGCACCATGCGGCGCCGGATGAGCCGGCTGCACGAGCAGCTGGGCGCCGCGAACCGCTTCCAGGCGGGCGTGATGGCGACCCGCCGGGGGTGGATCTGACCCAGACGTTTCAGTGGATCCGACCCGGACGTTTCAGTGGATCCGACCCGGACGTTTCACGTGAAACGCCGCGTGAGGTCCTGTCGCGCTTCGGTCCTGGGACAGCGGGCGGATCGGGGATAGCGTCGCCCCATGGAACACCCGCGCCGGCCGGCCGTTCATTCGGCCGACCGGCGGGAACCCCGCCCGGCGGGCACTCGTTGGTCAACACGGGCGGGCAAAGAAGTCGTAAACCGTCACACAGTCAAGCGGCGCGACCGCGCCGGATGGAGCAGGGATCAACCATGGGTGTCAGCCTTTCCAAGGGCGGGAACGTCTCGCTGACCAAGGAGGCCCCGGGCCTCACTGCGGTCGTCGTGGGTCTCGGCTGGGATGTCCGCACGACCACGGGCACGGACTTCGACCTCGACGCGAGCGCGCTGCTGGTCGGCGCCGACGGCCGGGTCGCCAACGACAAGAACTTCATCTTCTTCAACAACCTGAAGAGCCCGGACGGCTCCGTCGAGCACACCGGCGACAACCTCACCGGTGAGGGCGAGGGCGACGACGAGCAGGTCAAGGTGAACCTGGCCGGCGTGCCGGCCGACGTCGACAAGATCGTCTTCCCGGTCTCGATCTACGACGCCGAGACCCGGCAGCAGAGCTTCGGCCAGGTCCGCAACGCGTTCATCCGCGTGGTGAACCAGGCGGGCGGCGCGGAGATCGCCCGTTACGACCTCTCCGAGGACGCCTCCACGGAGACCGCGATGGTCTTCGGCGAGCTGTACCGCAACGGCGCGGAGTGGAAGTTCCGCGCGGTCGGCCAGGGTTACGCCTCGGGCCTGCGCGGCATCGCGCAGGACTTCGGCGTCAACGTCTGAGGCACACGCCGGCAGTACGCAGCGGCCCGCTCCCCGACCGGGGGGGCGGGCCGTTCCGCTTGCCTCGGCCCGCGCGGCCGGGTGCGGGCCGCTCGCGGATGCCTCAGCAGGGTGCCTCAGACCGCGCTGAGCTGCCCCGCCAGCTCCCGCGCACGCGTCTTCGCGTCGTCGTGCGCCTTGGCCCGCGACGCGTCCGCGAGTGGGATGAACTGGGCCAGCTCGGGCTTCACCGGCGCCAGGGTCATCTCGGGCACGATGAAGTCGACCCGCAGGCCCATCATCCCGGTGAGCACCTTCTCCAGGTAGTTCGTCACGAACTCGTAGTCCTGGCGCGGCGTCCCCGGCGCGTACGACCCGCCGCGCGCGGCCACCACCGTCACCGGCTTGCCGGCCACCGTGCCCTCCTCGCCGCCGGTGCGGCCCACGATGATCGCCTGGTCCAGCCACGCCTTGAGCGACGACGGGATCGTGAAGTTGTACATGGGCGTGCCGATGAGCACCGCGTCGGCCGACTCCAGCTCCTCGGCGAGCGTGTGGCGCAGGGCCAGGGCGCGGCGCTGCTCCTCGGTCTGGTGCTCGGCCGGGACGAAGGCCGCGGTGATGCCGTGGGCGTCGAGGTGCGGCACCGGGTCGGCGGCGAGGTCGCGGTAGATCACCGCGCCGCCGGGGTGGGCGGCCTGCCATTCGGCACGGAAGGCGGCGGTGACCTCGCGGGAGGCGGAGCCCTCCGGAATGGCGGACGAGTCGAGGTGCAGAAGGGTGGCCATCAGGCCCTCCTCGTTTCTAGACAGGGGACGAATCACTCAAAAAAGTCGCTGCATTTCCCCGTGCAGCTTTAGCAAGAGTAGCAGCTTACTTTTCTGCAGCAAGTAGGAGCGAGGCAGTACCCTGGATCCATGGCAGTCGAGCAGGGGGAACTCAACGAAGCCCAGTCGGCGACCGCCCACGCCTGCAACGGCGTGGGCGAGAACGTGCACGCCGTCTTCCGTCTCCTGGGAAAGCGCTGGTCAGGCGTGATCATCGCGGTGCTGATGCACGGCGAGGCGCACTTCGCCGAGCTGCGCCGCGCCATCCCCGGCATCAGCGAACGCATGCTCTCCGACCGGCTGTCGGAGCTGGGCGACGCCGGACTCGTCGTACGCGCCGTCCACGAGGGACCACCGCTGCGCGTCTCCTACCGCCTCACCGAAGGCGGCCTCGCCATGGAGCCCGCCCTGCGCGAACTCGGCGCCTGGGCCGAGACCTACCTGGCCGATGGCGGACGCTGCCCCGAGCGGTATCGTCGCTGAGCCGGACCGACCGGGCCGCGCGCCGGGGAGCCCGCCGAGGCGGGCCCGCCGAGGGGGAGGGACCATGCTTCAGACCGCCGGCATACCGCAGCAGCGCACCGCCACCGGCCGGCTGCCGCACATCGAGGGCTTCGCCCCGCCGCGCGCCGCCGCCGGGGCCACCGCCAAGGAGCAGGGCAAGGCCCTGCGCGAGAAGCTCCCCCGCGCCGACCAGGCCCGCTTCGCCACCGCACCCGGCCGCCCCGAGATCGCCGACGCCGTCGAGGAGTCCGCCCGCGGCCGCCTCCCCGACCTCGTCCCCATCCGCACCGGCCGGATGGCCGCCACCCCGTTCGCGTTCCTGCGCGGCTCCGCCGGACTCATGGCGTACGACCTGGCGCCGCTGGCGCACACCGGCCTCGGCGTCCAGCTCTGCGGCGACGCCCACGCCGGCAACTTCGGCCTGTACGGCGACGCCCGCGGCTCCCTCACCATCGACATCAACGACTTCGACGAAACCGTCCACGGCCCCTGGGAGTGGGACCTCAAACGCCTCGCCGCCTCCCTCGTCCTCGCCGGCCGCGAGACCGGAGCGGACGAGGACACCTGCCGCGCCGCCGCCCACGACGCGGCCGGCGCCTACCGCCGCACCATGCGCTGGCTCGCGAAACTCCCCGCCCTCGACGCCTGGAACGCCATCGCCGACGAGGAGATCGTCTCCCACACCGACGCCCACGACCTCGCCGGCACCCTGGAGCGCGTGGCCGAGAAGGCCCGCCGCAACACCAGCGCCCGGTTCGCCGCCGGCAACACCGTCGAACTCGACGACGGCACCCACCGCTTCACCGACGCCCCGCCCGTCCTGCGCCGTGTCCCCGACGCCGAGGCCGCCGCCGTCGCCGGCTCCCTCACCGGCTATCTGCGCACCCTGCCCGAGGACCGCCACCCCCTCCTCGCCCGCCACGCCGTACACGACGTCGCCTTCCGCATCGTCGGCACCGGCAGCGTCGGCACCCGCTCGTACGTCGTCCTGCTCCTGGACCACCGCGGCGAAGCCCTCGTCCTGCAGGTCAAGGAGGCCCGCCCGTCCGCCCTCGCCCCGCACGCCGGGGCCGCCGGCTTCCCCGTCCCGCCCGTCGCGCACGAGGGACAGCGCGTCGTACTCGGGCAGAAGCGCATGCAGGTCGTCAGCGACGTGCTCCTCGGCTGGACCACCGTCGACTCGCTGCCCTACCAGGTGCGCCAGTTCCGCAACCGCAAGGGCAGCGTCGACCCCGCCGCGCTCGCCCCCGACCAGCTCGACGACTACGCCCGGATGACCGGCGCCCTCCTCGCCCGCGCCCACGCCCACAGCGTCGACCCCTGGCTGATCGCCGGTTACGCCGGCAAGAGCGGGGAACTCGACGAGGCCGTCGCCGCCTTCGCCGTCGCCTACGCGAACCGCACCGAAGCCGACCACGCGGACCTGGTCAAGGCCGTCGCGGCGGGCCGCCTCCCGGCGGAGCGGGGCGTCTGAGGAACCGCGGCGAAGTCCGGTGCTGCTCCGCACGCGCCCCACTCAGGCGACCGGCTGCTCCCACGGGGTCCGGGGGCGAAGCCCCCGGAATCTCTTCGCTCGCAACCCGCCGGAGGCGCTCAGCGCAGCTCCGCCGGCGGGGTGCGCGCCGCGTCCACCTTCTGCGTACGGACCAGCTCGCCCCACACGATGTACCGGTAGTCCGACGTGTACATCGGCGTGCACGTCGTCAGCGTGATGTACCGCCCCGGCTTGCCCTTCCCCGACTCCCGGGGCACCGGCGCCAGCACGTCCACGTTGTACTTCGAGGTCTCCGGCAGCGTCGCGTACGCCTTGTAGACGTACCAGGTGTCCTTCGTCTCGAAGACGATCGGATCACCCGTCTCGATCTTGTGGATGTTGTGGAACTTCGCCCCATGCCCGTCCCGGTGCGCGGCCAGGGTGAAGTTCCCCGACCTGTCCCACGGCATCGCCGACTTCACCGGCTCCGTGTACGCGCCCGCCACCCCCTGGTCCAGCACCGACGACCCGGTGCCGCGGCGCACCAGCACGGTGTCCGCCATCGAGGGCACGTGCAGGAACCCGATCCCGCCCCGGGTGTCCAGCGCACCCGGCGCGTCCGACTGCCAGCTCTCCCGCAGCCGGTCGCCCAGCCGCCCCGCCTCGCGGTTCGCCTCGACGTTCGTCCACCACAGCGAGTACGCCACGAACAGCGCCAGCAGCACCCCGACGGTGATCAGCAGCTCACCGGCGAAACCGACCACCGTCGCGACCACGCCCCGCCGGCGCCGCGGGGGTGACGCCGGGTCACGCGCCCAGCTGGGGCCCGTACGGCCGTCGCGCGAGTTGTCCGTGACCGTCACCGCACGCCCCGATCGTCAGTTGGCGAGCGCGTCCGGCTTGCCCTCGCTCCGCGGTAGCTCCTCGACCATAACGCCCCAGACGATCAGGCGATATTTGGACGTGAATTCCGGAGTACAGGTCGTCAGTGTGATGTACCGCCCGGGCCCGGTGAAACCGGAACCCTTCGGGACCGGGTCGATCACGGAGGTGTTCGACGGGCTCGTCGACGGCAGCGAACTCGTGATCTTGTAGACGTAGTAGGTGTTCTTCGTCTCGACGATCACCTGGTCGCCCGGCACCAGCCGGTTGATGTAGCGGAACGGCTCGCCGTGCGTGTTGCGGTGCCCGGCGATCGCGAAGTTGCCCTTCTCGTCCCACGGCATCGCGGTCTTCAGAGCACCGTCGTTGTAGTGCCCGATCAGGCCCTTGTCGAGGACCTTCACCTTGTCGACGCCCTCGGCCACCGGATCGTCGACGTTCAGCTTCGGGATGTGGATGATCGCGAAGCCCTCGCCCGGGTCGTACTTGTCGTCCTCCTGGTCCTGCTCACTGCCCTTGCCGGTGTCCGCGGTGCCGCCGACGGTGGGGCTCTCGCTCCACTTCTTCTGCAGCTCCTTGGCCTCCTGGCCGGCGTGCCGGTCGGCGAGCACGTTCGTCCACCACAGCTGGTACGCGACGAACAGCAGCATCAGCGCGCCGAGGGTGATGAACGATTCGCCGGCGATCCGGCTCGCCATCAGATTGCGGTGCTGCTTGGCCTTGCGCGCCGCCTCCCGCGCCGCCATCCGGCTCCCCGGCGCGGCCCCGCCGCCCTCGGCCGGCCCCTTCAGCCGCGCCGCCACGGCGGAGCGCAGCTCCGCCACGCGCAGCGCGATGGTGCGGTCGGCGGGATGGTCCGCGGCGTCCTGCGCCGCGGACCGCGGCGCCGCGGGCGGCTGCTGCACGGTACGGAGCTGGGTCGTCGGCATGTCCGCCCCGGGGGCGGCCGGGCCGCCGTGGCCGAGTCCGGCGGACGCAGCGGCTATCGGCCCGGGTTCGGACAGCTGGACGGGCTGCGGTATCCGTACGGGCTCGCGCTCCGGCTCCGGCTCGGGCTGCGGTTCGGGCTCGGGCTCCGGAACGGACTGCGGTTCGGGCTCCGGCTCAGCCTGCGGCGCGGGCTGAGGCTGACCCCACGACTGATCGCCCCACGCCTCACCGGCGACCGGCGTCACCGGCTGCGCGGGCATCACGGGCTCCGGCTCAGGCTCGGTTTCCGGCTCAGGCGTCGACTCCGGCTGAGGCTCCGGCTCAGGCGCCGCTCCCGCGTCCGACACCGGCCGCCGCGGCTGGAACCACGACGACTCCACCGACGTGGGAGCCCCAGCCCCGTCCGTCGTATCCCCGCCGTCCGAAGCCCACGACGGCGTCCGGTCCTCGGTCACCCGGCGGCCGCCGTCCCCACGACGGGCGCCAGCCCCGCGGACCGCGCCACCGCGCCGGCGTCACCGCACTCCTCGAGCCAGTTCGCCAGCATCCGGTGACCCCACTCCGTCAGCACCGACTCCGGATGGAACTGCACACCCTCCACCGGCAGATCCCGGTGCCGCAGCCCCATCACGATCCCGGTCTCCGTCTCGGCGGTCACCCGCAGCTCGTCCGGTACGGACGACACCGCCAGCGAGTGGTACCGCGTCGCGGTGAACGGCGACGGCAGCCCCCGGAACACCCCGGCACCCTCGTGCACCACCAGCGACGTCTTGCCGTGCAGCAGCTCCGGCGCCCGGTCCACCACACCGCCGTACGCCACCGCCATCGACTGCAGACCCAGGCACACCCCGAACACGGGGATCCCGGCCGCCGCACAGTGCCGCACCATGTCGATGCAGACACCCGCCTGCTCCGGCGCACCCGGCCCCGGCGACAGCAGCACCCCGTCGAAGCCGTCCTCGGCGTGCGCGGGCGACACCTCGTCGTTGCGCAGCACCTCGCACTCCGCGCCCAGCTGGTACAGGTACTGCACCAGGTTGAAGACGAAGCTGTCGTAGTTGTCGACCACCAGGATCCGGGTCCTGCTCACGCGGCACCCCGCCCCTCGTCCACGGTCACGTCGCCGAACGGGAGCAGCGGCTCCGCCCACGGGAAGACGTACTGGAAGAGCAGATAGACGATGCCCAGGAAGAGCAGCAGGCAGATGAGGGCGCGCAGCAGCGCGTGCCCCGGCAGATGCCGCCAGATCCAGCCGTACATGTGCCCCTCTTCACCCGTGCCGCCCATGGCCGATTGCGCCGTACCAGGGTAACGATCCCCCACCGGCCCGCGGACCCTAAGTGCGCAGCCTCTCAGCCCGCCCGTAAACACCAGGTCAGGCGCTGGCAAACAGCCTGTCACGGCTCCCCGCCGACACCGCTCAGCCAGGACGCAGCGCCGCCGGGCGCCCCTGGCTCACCGGCTGCGTGGCATCCAGATGGCCCCAAGCGATCAGCCGGTGCGAGGAGCCCCACTCCGGATCGCAGGTCGTGAGCGTCAGATACCGGCCCGCCCTCTTGTACGGCCGCGCCTGCGGGTCCAGCGGAGCCGGCACCGGCTCCACGACCCCCACGTCCGAGGGCAGCGTCCGGTACACCGGCGCGTCGATGCGGTACGTGAACCACGTCGTCCCGTCCGACACCACCACCGCGTCCCCCGGCCGCAGCCGCGGGAAGTCCTTGAACGGATCCCCGTACGTCCGCCGGTGCCCCGCCACCGCGAAGTTCCCCTGCCCGCCGGGCGGCGCCGTCCGCGCGTAGTGGCCGAGCCCCTTGCGCAGCACCTGCACCCCCGTGCCCTGCAGCACCGGCTTGGCCCAGCCGCGCCCCAGCCGCGGGATGTACATCACCGCGAACGCCTTCCCCTTCACCAGCACCGCGGGCCGCGCCGGCCCGCTCCGCCCCGCCGACCCGGGGGCCTTGGCCTCCCCCGACTGCCCGCCGCCCGTCGCCGCCGGCGAGGGCGGCGCGGTCGCCGCCCACTGCTGCTGCAGCTCGTCGATCTGCCCGTCCATCGCGCTGTCCGCCCGTACGCCCGTCCAGTACAGGACGTACACCACGAACAGGAGGATCACCGCGCCCACGGTGATGCACAGCTCACTGAACGTCCGGACGAGCAGCCTCACCGCCACCGGCCCCCCAAGCTCCGGGGCCCGGCCGGGCCCTCAGTCCACAGGCTGTGCGAAGTGGAGATCCACTGTGCCCGAATAGCCGGGAAGAGTCACGGCCTCGTGCTCCGCGATTTTCCACCCCAGTCCGTACGCCGCCACGTAGCGCTGGTAGTTCTGGATCGCCGGCGAGGCGTCCAGCGCCCGCCGCAGCGCCTCCGTCTCCCCGACCGCCGTCACCTTGTACGGCGGCGAGTAGACCCGCCCCTGCAGGATCAGCGTGTTGCCCACGCACCGCACCGCGCTCGTGGAGATCAGCCGCTGGTCCATCACCCGGATCCCCTCGGCCCCGCCCTGCCACAGCGCGTTCACCACGGCCTGCACGTCCTGCTGGTGGATCACCAGATCGTCCGGCTGCGGCTCCGGCACGCCGGGGATCAGCGCCTGGGCGTCCGGCGGCGCGTCCTGCAGCGTCACCGTCACCCCGGGACCGCGCAGCGCGCCCAGCCCCGCCACGTCCTGCAGCCCGCGCATCCGCTGCCGCGAGGCCGGGTCGCCGCCCGCGTCCCGCTCGGCCAGCGTGTCGATGCCGCCGCGCAGCGCGGACGCCTCACGGCCCAGCTCGGCGTTGTCGGCGTCCCGCTCGTGGATCAGATCGCTGAGGCGCAGCATGGAGTCGTCGCTGCGCAGGTTCACGCCCTGGGCCGTGTGGAAACTGGTCCAGAACAGGAGTCCCGCGAGCCCGAAAACGCCCAGGGTGAGCAGCCGGGCGGGGCGAAGTGAGGGGACGCGGGGGCGCCGGGAAGAATTACTCACAGTACCCTTATCTCCTTCCCACCCTGAGAGGCACTACGCTAACGGACGCCTGGGGTAGGACAGGTCCGGCGGACGAGCTCCCCTACCGGAGCCCCGCCCGTGTTAGCAGCATCGACAGGAGAGTCTCTCGTGCCGAAGTCACGCATCCGCAAAAAGGCCGACTTCACCCCGCCGCCGGAGCGGACCGCGCAGAGCATCAACCTGCGCGGCAGTGGTCCGCGCCGGCTTGTGGCGCCGTTGATGCTCGCGCTCTTCCTCATCGGTCTGGCGTGGATCGTCGTGTTCTACGTCACGTCCGGCGACTTCCCCATCTCGGCGCTCGACAACTGGAACATCGTGGTGGGCTTCGGCTTCATCGCCGCGGGGTTCGTCGTCTCCACCCAGTGGAAGTAGCGGGGAGCGACGGAGAGCAGGCGGGGGAACAGCCCGTCAAGCTCTCCCCCCAAGTTATCCACAGGTCAGTCCACAGCTGTGCAAAAGACTGACGATCTGTGGATAGCCCTGGTGGCGTTGACGCCGGTGTGACGTTTCACTCGGGGCGGTGAAGGGGCGTAACCCTTGATCTCCCAGCGGAAACGCAGGTTTGTTCGGTCACGGACCGTGGTCCGGCACTCCATGCACATCCTTCGCGACACCCTGTGGACAACTCCTCAGTGAGTGCAGGTCACGGCACTGGGAGCCACCCCGTACAGCGTGAAGCCCCGTCCCCCTGGGGGGCGGGGCTTCCGTCGCGTGCGGAGCGGGTCAGCGGCGCTCGATGAGCACCGACTCGACGACCACGTCCTGCACCGGGCGGTCGTTGCGGCCCGTCGCCGTGGTGGCGATGGAGTCGACGACCTTCTGGCTGGCCGTGTCCTCGACCTCGCCGAAGATGGTGTGCCGGCGGTTCAGGTGCGGGGTCGGGCCCACCGTGATGAAGAACTGCGAGCCGTTCGTGCCGGGGCCGGCGTTGGCCATGGCCAGCAGGTACGGCTTGTTGAAGGACAGCTCCGGGTGGAACTCGTCCTCGAACTGGTAGCCCGGGCCGCCCATGCCGTTGCCCAGCGGGTCGCCGCCCTGGATCATGAAGCCGGAGATCACGCGGTGGAACACGGTGCCGTCGTACAGCTTGGCCGTGGAGCGCTCGCCCGTCTGCGGGTGGGTCCACTCGCGGTTGCCCTCGGCGAGGTCGACGAAGTTCTTGACCGTCTTCGGCGCGTAGTTCGGCAGGAGCTTCACCGTGATGTCGCCGTGATTGGTCTTCAGGGTGGCGTACAGCTGCTCAGCCACGATCTACCTTCCATAGTCTTCACTGACGTCTACCGATCCTGCCACGAAGCGGACGCGATCCCGACCAGTCCCGGCTGACGCGCGGATCGAACGCCGTACCCCCGCGTCTACCGGCACGGCCTCAAGCCGACGTAGTCCCGGCTGGTCAGCGGCGCCGGACGGGGTCCGGGCGGGCGGATGCGTGGCATTCTCGGGGGCGACGATCCCCCTTGCACCCCTTATCCGGTTTGGCCTAGTTCGACATGCCGTCCGCGAAGGTGGCAGGCATGATTCGTAAACAGGTGGAAACGCGATAAACACCGTCGCGCGCCCGTCGTACGACATCGCATACGAGCCGCCGAACCAGCCGATTGCCACGAGGAGGATGATCCCGTGACCCGCAAGAACGGCGTGCACACGGCCAGCGGCACAGCCAGGGATTCCGTGAAGCACGCAGCTGAGGTGGTGGCACCGTACGCCAGCTCAGCCAGGGACCAGTGCCTGTACATAGCGGGCCAGTGCGTCCACTACGCGTCCGAGACGAAGGACCGTCTCGGCCCCAAGGCCGCCATTCTGGCCCACGACGCACAGGCCGCCTACTACCTCCATCTCCACCCGCACGTGAAGAAGGCCCGCGCGCGGATGCCCGAGGGCCTGGACCGGGCGGCCACCATGGCCGCGCTCCGTACCCGGCACGCCGCGGCCTACGCCGGCCCGAAGGTGGCGCACGCCGCCTCGGCGACCAAGGACGCCGCGATCCCCGTCGCGAAGGAGACCGCCGCGCGTTCCACGGCCGCGCTGCACGCGCTGCGCGGGCATGTGACGCCGAAGGACATCGAGAAGCTGGCCCGTAAGAAGCACCGCCGCCAGATGGCCGGCCACACCGCGAAGAACGCGGCCGTCGTCGGCGCCGTGGGCGCGACGGCGTTCGCGGCCTGGCGCTGGTGGGACCGGCAGGTGAACCCGGACTGGCTGGTGGAGCCGCCGGCCGCGACGGAGGTCCGCGAGGAGTCCGTACGGATCGAGGACGACACCGAGTACATGAACCGCGAGGCCAGGGTGGACCGCGCCGAGTCGGCCCTGGACCCGGAGGTCCAGACCAAGCAGGCGCAGGACGACCTCAACGAGGGCGGCAACCCGACCGACACCTCACGCGGCTACTACGAGCGGGAGGACAACCTCTGACCGCCCGGTCCTCGTGACGACGCGAGAGGCCCGGTCCACTGCGGACCGGGCCTCTCGCGTTTTCGGGGTGGAGCCTAGGAGAGTCGAACTCCTGACATCCGCCATGCAAAGACGGCGCTCTACCAACTGAGCTAAGGCCCCGGGTGTCCCAGACAGGGTACCTGGTGACCCCGGGGGTTCCGCAAAGCATTCAGATGCGGCTTTGCCCATGGGCAGACCCTGTCTCGGCGACCCTCCGCTCCGTAGGATGCGAGGCGGGACTTCGCAGGAGCGAAGAAGGACACGGGACCGCCACAGGCGCGTCAGGGGAGGCCGCAGCCATGGACGAAGCACGGAGAGACGCCAGCGAGCGTGCGCGCGAACAGCAGCGCGGCTGGTACGGAGAGCCGCTGGGCAGCCTCTTCCGCCGGCTGATAGAGGATCTCGGGCTGAACCAGGCCCGGCTCGCCGGTGTCCTCGGCATCTCGGCTCCGATGCTGTCGCAGCTGATGAGCGGCCAGCGCGCCAAGATCGGCAATCCGGCGGTGGTCCAGCGCGTACAGGCGCTGCAGGAGCTCGCGCAGGAGGTCACGGTGGGCGGGGTGTCCGCGGCGGAGGCGGCGGCCCGGATGGAGGAGGTCCGCAAGAACTCCGGGGGTGCGGTGCTGTCCACGACGACCACGCACGCGGCGACGGGCGCGACGACGGTCCGCCGGGTCGTACGGGAGATCCAGTCGCTGCTGCGGTCGGTGGCGGGGGCGGCCGACATCATCGATGCGGCGGACTCGCTCGCCCCGGCGCACCCGGAACTGGCAGAGTTCCTGCGGGTGTACGGTGCCGGGCGGACCGCGGACGCGGTCGCGCACTACGAGGCGCACCAGAACTGACGCACGCGGCACCGGGACACCAGAACTGACAGCGGACGACTAGGGGGCGGCGCGGCGCCATGGGTGAGGTCTTCGCCGGGAGATACGAGCTGATCGACCCGATCGGCAGGGGCGGGGTGGGCGCGGTGTGGCGCGCCTGGGACCGCCGCCGCAGGCGGTATGTGGCGGCGAAGGTGCTGCAGCAGAGCGACGCGCACGCGCTGTTGCGGTTCGTACGGGAGCAGGCGCTGCGCATCGACCATCCGCATGTGCTGGCGCCCGCGAGCTGGGCGGCGGACGACGACAAGGTCCTGTTCACGATGGACCTGGTGCGCGGCGGTTCGCTGTCCCACCTGATCGGCGACTACGGGCCGCTGCCGCCGCGGTACGTCGTGACGCTGCTGGACCAGCTGCTGGCGGGGCTGGACGCGGTGCACGCGGAGGGCGTGGTGCACCGGGACATCAAGCCGGCGAACATCCTGCTGGAGGCGACCGGTACGGGCCGCCCGCATCTGAAGCTGTCGGACTTCGGCATCGCGATGCGCAAGGGCGAGGCCCGGCTGACGGAGACGGACTTCGTGGTCGGCACGCCCGGGTACGTCGCGCCGGAGCAGATGCTGGGCGCGGAACCGGACTTCCCGGCGGACCTGTTCGCGGTCGGGCTCGTCGCGCTGTATCTGCTGACCGGGGTGAAGCCGGACGGCAAGGAGGTCTTCGAGCAGTTCCTGCAGCAGGGCACGCCGCCCGCGCCGGCCGGGGTGCCGGATCCGCTGTGGGGTGTGCTCACGGGGCTGCTGCAGCCCGATCCCCAGGCGCGGTTCCGCACCGCGACGGGGGTGCGCAAGGCGCTCGCGTCGGCGGTGGAGCTGCTGCCGGAGTCCGCGCCGGACGAGGAGCCGGTGGAGGTCTTCGACCAGATCGGCCCGCTGCCCCGCGGCTACGGTGCGGACGGCCCGCTCACACCCGGGACCTCCGCGGCGGACGGCCCACCCGCGGCCGCGGGCTTCGGCCCGCCCCCACCAACACCCACGGGAAGCTTC